>NZ_JBHTML010000042.1:0-25555 GCF_042679445.1 Arthrobacter sp. GCM10027362 | reverse complement strand
AGCTGCGCGGCGCGATGAAGCAAAGGGGCTTCGGCGCCGTCCGGCAGGCATCCGCATCGTCCTGACCCGGAAACCTGTCGAGCAGCCCGTACCATTCGGTGTAGTCCGGCACTGGATAAAATGCCTGCGGGATCATCCAAACAGGACCCGGCGCCTCTTTGTGCGGTATACCGCCGGGTTCCCTGTCAGTAGACGCCCCCGTCCACCACAAGTGCTTGGCCGGTCATGTAGGAGGAACCGTCCGAAGCGAGGTAAACCACGATCGGCGCAATCTCCTCCGGTCTTCCTTGGCGGCCCATGGGGACGATTTGTTTGACGATGCGTTCCTGTTCCTCTCGTCCGCCCATGTAGTCAATTGCGGGCTGGTTGAATGGGGTGTCGATCCATCCTGGGCAAACGCAGTTGACCCTTATGCCGGCGGGGGCAAGTTCGGGGGCCAGCGCTTTCGTGAAGGCCACGATGGCACCTTTGGATGCAGCGTATGCTGTCAGGCCGGCACCGCCCTTCACGGCAGCGAGCGAGGCCATGTTGATGATGGATCCGCCACCGTGGTCGCGGAGCACCGGGACGGCATATTTGACTCCAAAGAAGCAGGAGCGGGGGTTGACCGCCATGAGCAGGTCCCACTGAGCCTGTTCGAACTCGGTTACCAGGCCGGAGCGCTGGGCCCCGGCATTGTTGAACAGGACATCAAGACCGCCAAGGACCTCTGCACCCTGCCTGATGAGCGCCTCGACTTCGCTCTCGCGAGTCACATCAGTGCGCAGGAAGTGCGCGTCGCCGCCGTTGTTGCGGATCTCAGACACCGTGCGCTGCCCGGTCTCCTCGTTAATGTCCGCTACGACCACTTTTGCACCTTCCCGGGCGAACATCTGGGCAGTGACCGCCCCGATGCCCGTCGCGGCCCCGGTGATGATCGCCCTTTTCCCCTCGAGCTGCATGCCTTCCTCCTAAGGCTGGGTGAGCACCGCAGCCGCGGCGGCAGCGATTTCATCGTCCTGGTCAACCGTGCCGCCGGCCACGCCGACGGCACCTACGATCTCGCCGCCGATCTCCAAGGGGCGTCCGCCTCCGAAAGTAACGAGGGGACGTTGGTGCGTGTGTTCGAGCCCGTACAAAGGTTGGCCTGGCTGGGTCAAGGGTCCGATGTCCTTTGTTGCCATTTTCATGGAGCAGGCGGTGTAGGCCTTTCCTGCCGAAATTTCGGTGCTGGCGAGAAGCGCTTCGTCCTGGCGCGCGAAGGCGATGAGCTCACGCCCGGAATCGACGATGGCCACGCTGGAGGGGGAGCCGATCTCCCTGGCCTTCTCCAGTGCCGCGTCCAACGCCCGCCGTGCTTGCTCGTAACTCATTCCCATCGGTTTTCTCCTTCTCATTGGATGAGATTACGGTCAGGAGACCTCAGGCCGGGGAACTGTGGGACCGGGTCTCACTCTTGCGGCAGCCCTGGCCGGACATGGGTCCGTTCGCGGGAGACCAGGGCGCGGTCACGGTCCTTGAAGCGCCCGACCGTCTCGCGGGTGAACAGCGCGATGATGATGGCCGAGATGACGGCGACGGCTACGAGGAAGTAGAGGCCGTAGAAGTATCCGGTCTCACTTGTGAACCCGCCTCCAAGCCCGATCAGCCATCCGAGGATGAGGGGCGAGACGCCTCCAACGTAAAGGAAGAACAGGAGGATCGAGTTTGCCGTCCCCATCGCACCCGGCTCTGCGGAGTCCGAGCCGAAGGCGTAGAGGACAGGGAAGATGGCATTCGTCGCAAGTCCTGCGATGAGCTGAACCACGACCAGGACGGTCACGCTCACCGCCGAGAAGCGCAGCAGATAGAGACCGATTGCCAGCCATAGAAACGCAATGATCAGGCTCAGTTTTCGTCCGATGTAGTCGGAGACGATGCCCCAGAAGATCTGGCCGATGCCGCCGGTGATCGTGAATACGGCACTATAGGCGGCGGCTTCCGCGAAGCTGAAGCCACCCACGAAGGCGATGTACTGCGGCAGCCAGAAGCTGATCCCGGTGTAGATCATGATCCCGAACATCGATGCCAGCGCGGGAACCAGGATGTTCGGGTTGGCCAGGCTTCGGCGCAGCGTGCCCGGTTCGGCGTGGCGCTGCTCGACGCCAGCCCCGCCAGCCAGAGGCTTGGTCAGCCCTGCCGCCCGGGTATCGTCTTCGAACTTCTTGTAGCGTTTCGGGGAGCTGTACCACCACCAGCCGATCCAGATCGGGATCATCGCCAGCGGGATGATGAGGAAGACATACCGCCAGTTCTCCGGACCGAAGGCGGCAAGGATTGCGCCTGTGGCGATGGCTCCGAGGCCGGTTCCCCATGGGTAGGCCGCATGCTGTATCCCGAGCGCCAGGCCCCGCTTCTCCACCGGGTACCACTCGACCATCGAGGTAACCTCGACAGCTTCGCCAGCACCGCCGAAGGCATTCTTGATCGACTGGATCACGACAACGTGCCAGATCGTCTTCGTGAGGGCGGCGATGCCGGTGAGGATGGAGAACAGGAAGTAGCCGGCCGCTACGATCGCGTTGCGGTACTTGCGTGCCCATCCATGACCGCCTCGATCGAACCAGGCGCCAGCGGGAATTGCCACCAATGCCACAGCCACCGTCACGATCGTGCTAACGATGCCCGCCTGGTCCGGTGTCAGATTGAACTCTTTAACCATCGGCGGGAGCACGTAGTAGAAAATTTGGCGCGTATTCGCGTTCATCGCGTACACCAGCCACAGGAAGACGAGCGCCCCGACCGCCGTCGCCGGAACACGGCCCCGGTTCCTGGGGGCTCCCTGCGCCGGCCCGCTTGCCGGCCTGTCCGATGCTGCCATTTCGCCTTCTCCTCTCCGATCAGGCTGTCACCGTGGTGTTGATGGTTCGGTGAAGGCCCAGGTCTTTGCCCTCGCAGCTGCCGGGACCATTGACACTCGCCAACACGCCGCTGGGAGGCCGTTCACACCGGCACCACCGCCAGCGGGCGGACCGGCGATCCCGTCACGCCGACCATTTTCAGCGGGAGGCAGACGAAGAGGAACTCCTGGTTCCCGGACGCCGCAAGCTCCTCGAGCTGCAGGTTCTCCAGGATGTAGATGCCGTTCTGGACAATGAGGACCACGTGGCCCGGCAGGCTCCCGCGCTGGGGATCCGCCTCGACGGAGTCCCACGCCACGTTGTCGGCCCCCACCGCCTGCACCTGGTGGCCGGCCAGCCATTCCGACGCTTCAGCCGAGATGCCTGCACCTCGGAGGTATTCGTCGGGGTCGTGCCAACGGGACCCGCTGCCCGTCCGGACAAGGACGACGTCGCCGGAGGCCACCGATACGTTCTGTGCGGTGGCTGCTGCCTCCAGCTCGTCCGCTCCGACTACAGCGCCTGCTGGAAGCCGGTCTACTCCTCGATGCCGGGCGACGTCGATGAGGACGCCGCGGGCGATCATCGGACCGATGGTCTCCACTCCGAGCTCGCTGAAACCCGTCGAGGTCTGCACCTGCGCGTCCACCCGGCGCCCGCCGAACATCTGCAGATCGGAAGCCTGGTGGCAGAGAGCATCGATGTGCGTCCCGGAGTGTTCGGCCGTGATGATCAGGCCCGAGGCACTGGTCCTGGCTTCACCGAGCCCGGCTTCATGCCGGCGGTGCAGGGTATAGAGGAAGCCGGGCCGATGCGCTGTGAAGATCGGGGCTCCCGCGTACCGTGGCTGCTCCAGGTCGTACAGGGCGGCCTGGCTTAGCGTCGCGAGCAGCGAAACGACAGGATTGGTAGTCATCTCACGGCACGTTCGAACTCGGGCTGTCCGTCCAAAGGCCTTGATGAACCTTTTCCGGGTACTGAGGACCCCGGGAAACACCCATCACGTTGCCTCCGGACCTGATAGTTCGTCAGCCAGAAGCCTGCCGCCCTGGCCCCAATTGACCGGCTCGATCTCGTCCAGCAGGACCACCACTCTTTCGCGCCTGGAACCGAGGATTTGTGTCACGACATCCGTTATCGACTCGATGAGCCTGCGCTTCTCCTCCGCTGACCGGCCTGTTCGCATATGAACCTGGATAACTGGCATCTCCGGCACCTCTTGGATCAGCGGTTGGGTGCTTCCGTCGTCGCCTTCGCGCCGACCTCCGCGCGAAGGTGGTCAGCCGCAAGGTAGGCCAGCGCGTAGATGGTTAGCGTGGGGTTGTAAGCGCCGTAGGTGGGAAATTGGCCGCCGCCTAGGACATACAAGTTGGGTACCGTGTGGCACTGGCCGTAACGGTCCACGACCGAGGCTCCGGGGTCGTCACCCATGCGGTGGGTTCCTACCTCGTGAGTGGAGACGTGGTAGGGCGGGGCCGTCGGCGCCTCCCACCACTCGCGCATGCCCATCTCGCGCGCAATCTCCCGTTTCTTGCCTTGCATGAATTGCACGTCCTGCTCGTCACGCGCCGTCCAGTCGTGAGTGATCCGCAATGCCGGCTGGCCAAACGCGTCCTTGACCTTCGGGTCCAGGTCGCAGAAGAACTCGTCTCGGGGAAACGTTGCCGTTTGGTGGTACATGCTGAACGTGCGGCGGTAATTCTCCCGCATCCAGTCTTTGAATCCCTGCCCGAATTTCGGCGCCGAGTCCGGCATGTTCCTGGTCGCTTCCACTGGCTGGACATCCCCGCCGAAGCCGATGATGGGGCTGCCCCAGACCGCTCCGTCTCCGGAGACGAGTTCGGAGGTGTAGTCGTCGATGACGCTGGTTGCGACGGCCGGTCCGGCGAACGGGTTGGTCCAGTCGGGCAACGTTCCGGTGAACCAGCCGTAGTTGTGCGTCATGAAGTACTTGCCGACGATGCCGTTTCCATCAATGCCGGAGGTCAGGAGCAGCCGGGTGTTTTCCAGTGCGTACGCCGAAAGCACCACGTACTCGGCGTCAATCTCACGTTCCTCTTCCCGGACAAGGTCCAGGTACCGCACGCCGGAGGCCCGCCCGCTCGCGTCCCGCTTCACCTCGAAGACCCGGGAATATGGGCGGATGTCAAGGTTGCCGGTCTCCAAGGCCCGGGGGAGGAGGGCTACGGCGCTGCTGGACTTGGCGCCGACGTGGCATGGGTAATCCCGGCAGAAGCCGCAGTATACGCACGCGCTTCTGCCTTGGTATTCAACGGAGTTGACCGCAGCCGGGGCGGGGAAGGGGTGCAGCCCGAGGCGCCTGGCTGCCTCCGAAAAGGGCCTGTCGCCAGCTGTCATCCGGAGCGGCGGCATGGGATACTCCCGCTTGCGGGGAGGCTCGAACGGATTGCCCCCTTCCTGGATATTCCCGTTGAGGTTGCCGGCTTTGCCGGCAACCCCGATCTCGTATTCGGCACGCTCGTAATACGGTTCCAGCTCGTCATACCCCATCGGCCAGTCGACTATCGCGGTGCCGGCGATTGCGTCTTCGCCCAGGCGCTCGGCCAAAGTCGACCGGAGATGCAGTTCCGCGTCGCGGAATCGCCAAGCCCATGCCGCCCAGTGGATTGTTCCCCCGCCGACGCCGATGGATGGGGGAACGAACAGGGGGCCGAGCGCCAGCGGTCCGGATGACCACGGCAGGACATGCGCCGTCGTTTCCGCGTTGGGCCGCCAAGTGACCGGGTCGCTGCCCATGTGCGGGGAGATTTCCATGCGGACGAAGTAACGCAGTTCGTCGTGTTTGACCTCGACATCCTCATCCGCATAGCGCTGACCTTTGTCAAGGGCGATGACGCGCATCCCGGCCTGCGCCATTTCGTGGGCCATGACTCCACCGGCCGCCCCGAGGCCCACGATCACTATGTCCGCGTGCTCAGCCATTGTCAGGTTCTCCTCGCTGCTGCTTGCGCTCTCTCCGCAGATCTTGAAGCGTCACGGTCGGGAGGGTGGAGGAGTCAAACCCGTATGTCATCTCCTCCTCGCCGTAGCCCCAGCGGGCGCCGGGGAACCCCAACAGGCGCCACCCCACGGCATTCCTGTTACCTCCGTACACCGGATCCCCGAACGTACCCTCCACCACATGCTGCCGCAGGACAGCGAAGAAATACGGAAGGAAGCCGATGTCGAACATCTCCTCGCTCGCAGCCTCCGAGCGTTCGGCGGCCACCGCGGAATCCAGCCCGCCCTGTGCGAGCCCCTCCAGGACGGAGTCCTGCTCGCCCCCGTCGAGTTCCACGAACTTCCGCCCCCATCGCTCCAGGCAGCTGGCATCGAGGGCGGCGAGACCCGCGCGATACAGCCGCTGCAGGTTCCGGTAAGGACCGGCCAATGCCCTGTCTATATATGTGACAGCCCCCGCTTCATGGGCGCCGGGGTCTTCCTCCGAGCCGGGAATTATCCGTCCGGCCAGCACATCGACGGTCACCGCCTCGTGCTCATTAAGGAAGGTAATGGCCTCTGAAGAGCCACCCGTTGCGTTCATCGACAGCACCTCCTTGGCGTCGTGCGTGTCATGACGCAGTAAGCGCGGACACGGGGACTGTCTCGGCGTTACCAGCGAAGACCCACAGGCGAGACGGCTCACGAGGCCGCAATTAAACCATTCCGGTGGCTGCGGGTCTGTCGTATGGCCAGAATTGTGCGCTTGTCAAGACCTAAAGTCAACGGGCCGTGGGAACAGGAAGAATCAGCGGCTTGCGGCTACCATCGCCATGCAGCAACAACCGTGTGCGCCCGGTTCACCAAGGAGACGGCTGGGCCGTCAGCGGACCGGCTGGTGGCACTCTGCCGCCGTTACAATGCGAGCAGGAGGAGCCATGATCTACGACTTCCTGGTGATCGGCGGCGGCATTGTGGGGCTGTCCACGGCCCTGCAACTGTTACTGCAGCGGCCAGGCGCCACCGTCGCCGTCTTCGAGAAGGAGAATGCTCTTGCGGTCCACCAGACCGGGCACAACTCGGGCGTGATTCACACCGGAATCTACTATGAACCGGGTTCACTCAAGGCCAGGCTCTGCCGTGCCGGGGAGAAGGCGACCAAGGAGTTCTGCCGCTCGCACGACATTCCTTTCCGCGAGATCGGCAAGCTCGTCGTGGCCACTACGGGCCTCGAAGTCCGTCGGCTGTCGGACTTGGAGGTTCGCGCCACAGCAAACGGCATCGCCACCGAGCCCCTCGACGGCGTCCGGCTACGCCAACTCGAGCCGCACGTGACCGGATTGGCGGGTCTCCTCGTGCCTGCCACTGGCATCGTCGATTTCCGCGAGGTTGCCCTGGCCATGGCCGAGAGCGTCCGGTCTGCCGGCGGGGAAATCCATACCCGTACCGCCATCACCGGCATCAGCGAGGGCAGTAATGTCGTAACGGCGTGGGCTGGCGGCCAGGCCTTCCATGCCCGGCGTCTGGTAGCGTGCGCGGGCCTGCAGGCCGACCGCGTCATGCGTATGGGCGGTCTGGAGCCTGACTTCCGGATAGTTCCCTTTCGCGGAGAGTACTTCGAGCTTCCCCCGGACGGAGCTGATTTGGTGCACCACCTTATCTACCCGGTCCCCGACCCTGATCTGCCCTTTCTCGGTGTCCACCTCAGCCCCACCATCGACGGACGAATCACGGTCGGCCCCAACGCGGTCCTCGGGCTTGCGCGGGAAGGCTACCGGAAGACAACTTTTTCCTGGCGGGATGTCGGAGACTACGCACGTTTCCCCGGAATGTGGAAGTTTGCTCGAGCCAACCTTCGCACCGGCATCGGGGAGGCGCTGAATTCGGTGGTCAAGAGGGGATACCTCGCCCAGTGCCGCAAGTACTGCCCGAGCCTCCGGCTGCAGGATCTCCAACCCCACGAGGCTGGCATCCGCGCCCAGGCAATCATGCGGACCGGGATACCCGTGCACGACTTCCTGATCCGGGTGAGCACACGCCAACTCCACGTAGCAAACGCCCCTTCGCCCGCGGCGACCTCGGCGATTCCGATCGGGAAGACGATCGCTCAGCGGGTACTTGCCTGACGCCTCGCCGCGCAGTATCCGCAGGTGCAATGGACTTCGAGACTCTCATGTGCAACATCCCCCTCACAGGCGGCGTTGCCCCGGTCCGGGCGTACATTGAGGAGCTCACGCCCGATATCCTCGACGGTACGATCGAGCCCGGCCGGGTCTTCGACCGCACCATGAGCCGGGACGGCGTGCCGGAGGCCTATCGCGCGATGGCCGGCCGCAAGGCGCTGAAGGGGACCATCCGTCCCTGGGGAGCATGGGCCCGCGTCCGCAACCGATTGTCCCCGATGCAGGTTCACAGCGTTTGGCCCGGGACGACAGCCGAAGCCACGGCTGCGCGTTGGGAGAGTCCTGCGACGCGACAGTGGTTTCGGGCCCCTCGACGGTACGCCCCGTTGCTGCCGGACGTGTCGCCACGTTGGGGGCACCGGTCGCCTTTCCCCTCAGGGGGCGACAGGCGCGGCGCAGGCGGCAGCGCCAACGTCCTGGAACTTTCCCCTTACGTGGCTGGGCCCCAGCCGAGCCATTCGACTGCTTCCTGTGCGATGTCCCGGGGTATGGTGTGCCCGCCGGCAAACTCCGCGTAGCGTACGTCGTATCCGTCCCGGCGGAGAACTGGAACGATCCGGCGGCTGGTCGAACCAATCGGAAGCACGGTGTCGGCTATTCCATGGGATATGAAGATCGAAGGCTTGCCCGTGTGCGGGGCAGGCGGGATAAAGCCAGGCGAAAAGGCGATGACGCGCCGGAAGATACCGCCATTGGCCAAGCCCAGGCCGAGGGCGTAGGAGGCGCCGTCTGAGAAGCCGGCGATGCCGATGCGTTCGGGGTTGATCGGGACGGTGCGGAAGACCTTGTCCAAGGCCCGGTCGATGACTGCAACGTCCGGCCCGTAACGGCCGTGGCGGATGGCATCCCAGGTTGATTCGCGTGAAGCCGGCGCGAGGAGAATAAGCCTGTATTTGTCTGCCAGCCGGACCAACAAGGATAAACCCCGGGCGGCATCTCCACCGGCGCCGTGAAGGGTGACCAGGAGACCCGGAGGGTTTCCCGAATGCAGGGCAGGCGGGAGGTAGAGGAGGCTGTCGCGCTCCTGCTCCAGTCCCAGCCAGTGCCTGCCGGTGCCGGACAGGGACCGGGACAGGCGCGTTTCCGATGGCCGGGCCGTCAGCGAAGCGGCATTCCTGCTCCCATCCCACCCCGCACACCCTGCCAGCAGCACCGCCGGAGCCAGCTGCGCTGCTGTGATCAGAAAGCGGCGACGCGTCGGCACGGAACCATTATCGCTCCGGGAAGGCGCGCCGGCCGTCCAAGGCAGACGCCTCCACGGGACGGATCCTGGAATGGAAACGTCCCGTGCCGCATCCACCGCATCAGATCCACCGCATCGGTTGGAGCAGACGATGAAGACCCCTGGGTTCGTCTCGGCCGTGCGTGCCTCGGCCGGTATCGACACCAATGAGCACGCCCGGGCCGTCACCGCGGCCCTGCGTGAGACGGCGGGGGCGGAGTACTGGCAGGTTCTCGACCAGCTGCCCGAGGACTGGGACGACCTGCTGCATACCGGCGACGCCCAGCACTGACGGTCACCGGCGCCCCGACGCGGCGCACCCGCTCCGCGGGATGCACCGCCTGGTGCCGGCCTGGTCAGCCTGCGGCTCGGGCGTCCCCGGGAGGCCGGGCATCGAGGTGGAGGATACGAAGCGTGTCCGGTGCCAGCCCCGGGGCGCAGACGCCGACGGTCTGCAGGCTGTGGCCGGAGAAGACCGTTCCCTCCTGCTCCGGCCACCACGGCGGGGGCCGGAAACCGTGTGGGGCTGGGCCGGGTGTGACGTCCCGGATCCGGTAACGCCGGGCCGGGTCGAGTCCCCGAAGCCGGAACCGGCCCACCGGGTCGACCTCCGGTAAGGCGGCACCGACGACGGCGAAGAGGGCTTCCGCCCCGGTGGAGTCGACGACGCCGTGGATCTGCAGGGCCGGGTTGAAGGCATCGGTGCGCACAAGCCGGCCACTGTGCAGCAATGCGCGGTGTTCCTTGTGGAAGGCGATCCATTGCGCGAGTTCGGCCCTCTCCTCGACCGTGGCCTGCGCGAGGTCCCACTCGATGCCCAGGTGGCCCCACACCGCGGTCCCGGCCCGGAAATGGAGGGTATGCATGCGCCCGGTGGTGTGGGACCGGTGCGAGGCGATGTGGGCACCCATCAGTTCCGGGGGGACCAGCTGCTGCGTCCATCGATGCACCTGTTGCCGCTCCAGCGGATCATTGCAGTCGGAGGCCCATACACGGTCGGCGTGTTCGAGGATGCCCAGGTCGATCCGAGCCCCGCCCGAGGAGCAGGATTCGATTTCAAGCCCGGGGAACCGGTCCTTCAGCTCGGCCATCAGGCGGTAGGCCGCGAGGGTCTGCTCGTGCACCCCGGGACGGCCGTCCGGGTAGGTTCCCGCCTCGACCAGGTCCCGGTTATGGTCCCACTTGAGGTAACTGACGGGGTATTCCTGGAGCAGTGCCGCCAGCTGGTCCCGGATGTGGGCGTAGGCCTCGGGAATCCCGAGGTTGAGTACCTGCTGGTGGCGGGCCTCAACCGGCCACCGTCCCTGTGGGCCCATAATCCACTCGGGATGGGCCCGCGCCAAATCGGAGTCGGGATTGACCATTTCGGGTTCGATCCATAGGCCAAACTCCATGCCCAGGCTGCGGACGTGATTGACCAGGGGATCCAATCCGTCCGGCCATACTTTTCGGGAAACCACCCAGTCGCCGAGGCCGGCGGTGTCGTCGCGGCGGGCGCCGAACCACCCGTCGTCCAGCACGAACCGCTCCACCCCGGCTGCCGCTGCCCGGTCGGCGAGCTGGGCCAGCCGGTCGAGGCGGTGGTCGAAGTAGACGGCTTCCCAAACGTTCAGTGTCACGGGGCGGGGCTTGACCGGATGCCGGGGCCGGGAACGCAGCCAGGCGTGGAAGCGGGCTGCCTGGTCATCGAGCCCCCGTCCGTAGGCCCCGTACAGCCACGGTGAGGAGTAGTTGTCCTCCGGGCCGAGTACGACCTCGCCCGGCAGCAGCAGCTCCGAGGCGCCGACCACCTGATGGCCGTTGGACAGCCGTTCCGCCCACATCCGGTGGTTGCCGGAGAAGCCGAGGTGAATGCCCCACAGCTCCCCGTCGGCGAAGCCAAATCCGGGTTCCCCCACGCTGAGGACGAACGCGGCGTCGGCACCGGTACGGCCCCTGCGGCCCTCCCGCAGATGGGTCCCGGCAGCGAGCTCGCGGCGTTGAGGGGTGCGCTCTTTGGTCCAGCGCCCGCCGAAGTCGAGAATCTCCCGCGCGTGGGCGGGCAGAGGCAGGATGAGCCCGAGCTCCTGCAGCCGATACGGTTCCGGTCCGGTATTGACAAGTGTTGCCCGCGCCCGGAGCAGCCCCGGGGAGGTGAGTTCGAATTCAATGACCAGGCGCAGGGCGGCCACCCGGTCCTCGGCCTCCACGTGCAAACGGGCGGCACCGGTGCTCACGTGCGGACCGTCCACACTGACCTTTCCGCGGCCGGCGGGGTGCAGGGCCGCTCCGGTCAGCCGGAACCACGGTGACCATGCCGTACCGTCCCGGTCGCCCGCGAGGCCCGGACGGCCCGTCCAGCCCGTGTGCTGGGGTGCCAGCAGATCCAGGCGCACCGGAACATCCGGGTCGTTGGGCGAGCGGTGGGGAATGGCCGCAGCGATGAGAAGTGCGGCCTCCTCGGCGCCGAGGCCCTCCAACGCGCCGCCCCAGTGGACCACCGAAGGCAACCGTCCTTCCGAAAGATCGATGAGGACCGAGACGCCCCCGCTGCTCAGATGAACGTGGCAGGGTCCGGACGGAGCAGGCAGCGGGACCGGGTCCAGAGTCGCAGCGGCCACATCGCCTCCCGAGCGTAGTTCTGCCGTGGCCAGGTCGTGTTGAAGTTGCCATCATGAGCGGCAATCATTCGACACCAAGATATCGCCCGCCGCGCCGGCAATTAGGGTACGGCGGCGTGCCTTTTTGATTTGCCCGATCACGCCTACCGTTGAAGAGGCAAGCTGCCCAACCGGGGCGGCCGAAGCACGGAGGAACTGCCATGACCGTGACCTCGCACGTTGGCGACTGTACCGTAACGAACTGCTCCTTCAACGATCACACCGAATGCAACGCCGCCGCCATCACCGTGGCCGGCGGCGAAAACCATGCGGCCTGTGCCACCTTCATCGACACCGGTGTCCACGGCGGCCTGCCCAAGGTCCTGGCCAGCATCGGCGCTTGCCAGCGCAACGAATGCGTCCACAACGACCACCTGATGTGCCAGGCGCCGGAGATCCATGTCGGCCCCGGAGCGGACAACGCCGACTGCCTCACCTACGCGCACAGGTAGGCCTGCCGTCCGTACCGGGGGAGTACCTTCCGGGTTCGGTCACCCGATCCGCGGGCCGGCCGCGAAGAACCTCCGACGTCGCCGGGTTTCAGACTGTGTGACGTGTTCGTCTCTGCTGGGGACGTAAAGTCGGGGAATGGATTGGCACACGAGCGCCCTGCCGACTCTGGCCGGCATCGGGATCCTGGTCTCCATCACCTCAGCCGCGCTCGCGGTCCATGGCGTAAAGCCCTGGGCCGCGGCCGGGTTGGCGGTTATACGCGCCGCCGCCCAGCTGGCCGTGCTGAGCCTGCTCCTGTCCGCGGTCATCGAGGAGCTCGCGTGGGTGTGGGCTGCCCTCTGCGTCATGTTCGTGGCGGCCGTCCTCACCGCCGCAAGAAGGCTGCGCGCAGACGCGCGAATGCTGCCGTCAATCTCCGCCGCCATGGTCCTGGGCGCCGGCGCCACCCTCGCCGTTGTGTTCCTCACCGGGGCACTGCAGTTGACGCCGCCGAACGTTTTGGCGGTTGGCGGCATCATCATCGGCAACACGATGACCATCACCACTCTCACGGGGCGGCGCTACCACTCCTCCCTGGTGGCCAGGCGCGAGGAAGTGGAAGGCTGGCTCGCCCTCGGCGCGACACCGCGCCAATCCACCCTGGATATCGCCAGGCTTGCTGTCCGTGAATCCCTCATCCCGTCGATCGACCAGACCCGCACCACCGGCCTTGTGGTACTGCCGGGAGCGTTCGTCGGCGCCGTCTTCGCCGGAGCCTCACCTTTGGAGGCCGGACGTTTCCAGCTCGTGGTGCTGGCGGGGATCCTGACCGCCGGATCGCTGGTCGCCGTGAGCCTGGCCGGAATGCTCAGCCGTGCAAGGACCGTGCCCACGGCCTGACGGCACCATTGACACCGGCCGGTTCGCCCCATTATCCTACAACCAAATGGTTGTAGATTGGTTGGCTGACGCGGAAATCGATCGCCTGTTCCAGGCCTTGGCCGATGCGACCCGCCGGGACATCGTCGCCAGGGTCACGGCCGGTGAGTATTCGGTATCCGGACTGGCGGCACTGTATGACATGAGTTTCGCCGCCGTGCAGAAACACGTAGCGGTTCTGGAGCGTGCGTCGCTGGTCAGGAAGCAAAAGCGCGGGCGGGAGCAGATTGTCCGGGTGCACTACGAAGGCTTGCAGCGGGCCCGGCGGCTGCTGGATGAGTACGAGGAGATCTGGCGGCGGCGCGCCGAACGGATTGCGGACATTCTTGCCAAGGAAGGTAACGAATAGGAAGGAGCCGCCATGACGGTCATCAGTACGCAGAAGGACACCGAGGCTCTCAGCCTCACCATCGTCGCCGAGTTCGACGCCGGCGTCGAACGCGTGTGGCAGATCTGGCAGGACCCCCGCCGGCTCGAGCGCTGGTGGGGTCCGCCGACCTGGCCCGCGACGTTCGAACGGCATGATTTCGTGCCCGGCGGCCGCGCCGACTACTACATGACCGGGCCCGAGGGAGAGAAGAGCCGTGGCTGGTGGCGGTTTACCGCCATCGAGGCCCCGAACCGCCTGGAGTTCGACGACGGATTTGCCGACGAGAACGGCGATCCGGTGGCCAAAATGGGCACCGCCCATGCCGTCGTGACGCTCGAGCCCATCGGGGACCGCACCCGGATGACCATCGTCTCGACCTTTGAATCCGCGGAGCAGCTGGAGCAGATGCTCGCCATGGGCATGGAGGAGGGCATGCAGCAGGCCATGGGCCAGATCGACGCCATCCTCGCTGAGTCGCCGACGGCCTGACCGCCCGCTGCAGCGCATCGCTGCACGGCACAGCCCCGAAGGTCCTGCTGCCGGACGGCGCTTTAGGACCGGACATGCCGCCGTTTGGGGAATGGGATCCGGTCAAGGTCCTGTGCGGCCAGGACGGCGGCCCCGCCGGCGCGGGCCCGGGCCTGTTCGGCGAACGGGGCGGCGTCGCCGTAGCGCGACGAGAAGTGCGTTAGGACGAGCATGCCGACGCCGCCGGTGGCGGCAAGCGCGCCCGCCTGCCCGGCGGTGAGGTGGCGGTACTGTGCCGCGAGTTCGGCGTCGTCGTCGGTAAAGGTTGACTCGGACACGAGCAGGTCGGCGCCGTCGGCGAGCTCCTCGGCGCCCGGGCACGGCGCGGTGTCCATGATGAAGGCGAAGCGCTGGCCGGGCCGCGGCATGCTCACGTCCTCCAGTTGCACCCCGTGCAGGCTTCCCTCGTAAAGCAGCCGGCCGACGTCGGGCCCCGCAATCCCGGCCGCCGAGAGGCGGTCGGGCAGGAGGGTGCGGCCGTCGGGTTCCACGAGCCGGTAGCCGTAGGTCTCCACGCGGTGGTGCAGGGGCTGCACCTCCAGGCCCGGCGCCACGGGGCCGGCGGCTGAGTGTGGGTGCAGCCGCAGGTCGATGTCCGGGGCAGCGACGGAGACGAGCGCCCGGACCACCTCCTCGCCGGAGGCAGGATAGTGCAGGTGGACCGGGTGCGGCACGCGGTCCAGGTCCATGCGCGCCAGCACGCCGGGCAGCCCGAAGCAGTGGTCTCCGTGGATATGCGTGATGCAGATGCGGGTAATCTGGCTGACCGAGGCACGGGCGTGGATCATCTGCCGCTGCGTGCCTTCGCCTGGATCGAAGAGCAGGCCTTCGTCGTCCCAATGCAGCAGGTATCCGTTGTGGTTGCGGGTGCGCGTCGGGACTTGGGAGGCAGTGCCGAGAACGACTAACTCACGCATGGAACCGAGTGTGCCATCCATTCACGGCGTACGGCCATCCTGCCAGGGCCCGGCAACCCGGCGGGCATGAGGGGCGCATCCGAGGCACGGTAATGGTCAACCATGCCCGCCCGGACGCTGTGTTGACCTCAGCTTTCCTCGCGTTGCAGCCGTTCCATGAGCATCCGCTTGCCCTGGTCGCCGGCTTTCCGGTTGTTCTCCTGGATCTTGCGGAACCATTCCGCCAGTTCGCTGTCGCCTGCTTGGTCGGCGTCCTGGATGTAGGTCTCCAGTTGCCACACGTTCTTCAGGGATGCTTCAAGCACCCAGATCAGGTCGTAGTTCTTGTCCTTCATCGGGCCCTGGGGCTCACCAACCATCGGTATCGTCTCCTCAGTTGTGTTGCCACGTGCCGCCTGGAATGCCACGGTGCAGGCCGGCCGCCGACCTTTGGGACCTTCACGGTACGGCCGTCCCCGGTAGTTGGCAACAGGCAGCCCCGCTCGGCGGGCATTTCCGGGCCGGAAAACCCGGGCCCGGGGCTGGAACCGCTATGTGACGCCCTTGCAGCCTTCGGTGGCCCACAAGCTCCCGGCCGGCGGTAGCCGCCCCGCAGACGATGGCCCGCCGGATGTCTGGACCGGCCCGCCGTACGACGGGAGAATAGCCGGGTGAGTGATGCCGCTGATTTCGTGGACGCCGCCCTTCAGCGCGAAGGGTCCCGGCAGCGGGCAGCGGAGCAGCAGGCCCGGCTGGGAAGCGGCCTGCGTTTTTATGGCGCCTCGGTAGGGGCGGTGCGCGGGACGGTCCGCGATGCTGCCCGCCGTTACCGGGGGCTGACGCACGACGACGTTACCGCGCTGAGTTCCGAGTTGTGGGCGGTGCCCGTGTTCGAACGCCGTCTCGCGGCCATCGTGCTGCTGCAATCGAACGTCCATCAGCTGGGCAACTCCGATCTGACGCGCATCGAAGGCTTTGTGCGTGGGGCACGGTTGCGCGAGCTGGTCGATCCGCTGGCGGTCGACGTCATCGGCCCCATGGTGGAGGCGCTGGACCCGCCCGGCCGGGCGCGAGCGGACCTCGTCCTTGACCGGTGGGTGCGGGACAGGGTCTGCTGGCTGGGCCGGGCCGCCCTGCTGTCGCCGCTTCGGGCACTTCGGGCAGGCGGAGGGGATTGGGACAGGTTTACCCGCCGCGCCAGGTCGTTTCTCATGCAGCCCCCGGCTGCCGGCGAGGGCGAAGCCGTCCGCGAGGCGATCTCCTTCGTGCTTAGTGAAGTGGCGAAAACCAGACCGGAGCTGGGCTTCCCATTGCTTGCCCCGTGACGGAAAGCGCAGCTCGGCGTCGGCGCCTGGAACGGCAGCCTGGACTCCCACCATGGCCAAGGTGCACAGCCGGCACCTGTGGTGACCGTAACTGTCCTCCGGTCAGCGCTGCTGTTCGCGGTATTGCCGGATGTTGGGGTAGGCCAGGACGGCGGTGACACGGTCTGCCGTTGCGGCGTCGAGCTGTCCGGCGTCCAGCTTCTTCCCGGCGCGGAGCAGCCACTGGTACAGGTCGTTTTCGGCATACGGCGGCCGGTAGCCGTTTGCAGCCGTGAACTCCTCGGCCCGGGTGAGCCAGCGGTTGAACCGCTCGCCACGCTTGAGCGGACGCTCAGGCTTCGGATCCGCCTTCTCGATGGTGTCGAGGACGCCGGGGATGGTCACGGCGATGCGTGTGGTTGCCGGTCCCAGGGTTCCCTCGCGGAAGCCGGTGCGCAGGGTGGTATTCAGGAACATGTTCAGGTTCAGTTCGGCCAGGTCGCTGCTGGTGCACGACGGGAGCCGCCCGTTCCGGTGGTAGAAATCGCTCAACTGCCGGGCCCTGAGGCTGCGTCGGGAGGGTCTTCTTACAGGATCGGTACGCGCTGCCTGGTTCACGCTATTCAGGTTAGCGACCCGAAGCCGGCCGCCCTCCCCGGATGGCCGGGCTTGCGGCATTTCTCACATTGGGCCCATGGGCCCGGTCGTGCGCAGGCACCAGGCCCGGCCACGCCGAAGTCTCCACGGCGTCTTCGGCCACGGGATCATGGCGCCGGGAGCAGTCTTTGCATTTTCCGTACACTGTCCCACCGGCGGAGCGCAGTTGCCTCACTGGCGGTGCGGCCGGCCTCCAGCAGTTGGACTGCCTCGGCCAGCTGGGCAGAGGACAGCCCCCGGGCGAGTGTGATGTGTGGGATCCAGCCGCCGGGCTGTGACAGGGGCAAGGGATCGACGGCGCCGGCGAGCAGCCTGTGGACGGCATGCTGGAAGTCCATGAGTCCGGGACTGCACAGCACGTGGCGGGACAGTACCAGGCCGCGCCTGCCGTTGAACACCAGCAGGCCCTCGAAGACCAGGGGGAGCGGCAGGGCGCCGGCTGCCGCCCCGGCCAGGGCGGGGTCCGTTTCGGGACCGATCACGGGAGCGGTGACCAGGGTGACGTGCGGGGCGTTCGACGGCGACCTGTGGTCGGCCAGGCTGGGCAGGCCCGCCCGCTGCAGTAACTGCCAGTCAGCCAGCACCCGCTGTTCCCCGTCGCGGTCCAGGAGGAGCTCGACGCTGTCCATAACCGGCACCGCGATTAGGTGTTTAGTTCGGCCAGCACCTGCGGAAAAGCATCCAGCAGTTCCCGGGCCAGGAAGCTCAACGGTCCCATGGCCGATGCCAGGCGGTCGCCGGCGGTGGCATGCAGGTAGGTGCCCCAGCAGGCCGCCTGTGCGGGCGTCGCCTTTCGGGCCAGGAATCCGCCGACAGCTCCTGCGAGTACATCGCCGCTGCCGGAAGTGCCCAGCCCGGCGTTGCCTGCCGCGACTTCCCACCACCCGCCGACCGGATCGGCAATGATGCCCTGTCCGGTCACCACTGCCTGGTATTTTTGCGCGATCTCCGGTACCGCTGCGGACATCTCCACGCCGTCCCGCCCGAGCAGACGGAGCGCCTCGGTGGGATTCGGCGTCAGGACCAGGCGTCCGGCCCACTGCCGGTACACGTCCTCGAGATCCACCAGGACGCCCAAGGCGTACGCATCGAGGACAATGGCAGTCTCGCTCCTGACGAGCGGGGCAAGGCGGCCCAGCAGTGTAGCCGTCTCATCGGCGTCGTCCAGGCCCGGCCCCACCACAACCACGTCGGCTGCGCCGAGATCATCTGCCAGGGCCGACGCGGCGTCGCCGCGGACCGAACCGTCCGGATTCTCGGGCAGTCCGATGACGCCACTCTCCGGTACCGCAACAGCCGTTGCAATGGCGGCGGACTCCGCAACCGCCAGCGTGAGCCGGCCGGCTCCGGCCCGCAAGGCGGCCAGCCCCGTGAGCATGGCCGCTCCCGGGGTCCTGCGGGCCCCTCCGACCACCAGCACGGTGCCGCGGTCATCCTTGCTGGCAGCGTCCTTCGATAACGGCCAGCTGCGCAGCATCGCCGGCGTGACAGGCTCAGCGCGGGTGGACATTGGTATCTCCCGCATGCTTCGTGACCGGGACCCCGCCGGCTTCAAGGTGGGCCACCTCGTCGAAGGAGGCGATCTTCCAGCAGCCCCGGCCGGACGGGCGGACCAGACGCGTCACCGATCCGTTCCGCACCACGGAGACGGCGGCCAGATCCAGCAGGGTCTGTTCGTTGAGCCCTTCGCACACATAGCGCAGCAGCCAGATGACGGCGTCGTGGCAGACCAGGACGACACGGCGGCCGTCCTCGGACTGGTCCAGGTCTGCCAGCAGCGAGCGCAGCCGCAGGACGACGTCGACCCACGATTCTCCGCCGGGCGGCCGGTAATAGAACTTTCCCAGCCATTCGCGGCGGCGCGCCTCCTGTGGATACCGGGCGGCGACTCCGACGGCGGTGAGCGTGTCCAGGATTCCCAGTTCGCGGTCGCGGAGCCGCTCGTCGACCCGCAGGCCGGATGCCGGCCCCAACCCCGCGATTTCCGCGGTCTGCCTCGCCCGCAGATAGGGGGAGCACCAGACGGTGCCGGGCCGCTCCGCAGCCGGCAGTCCGTCCCACCACAGCCCGAGGGCCATCGCCTGCATGCGGCCGGTTTTGCTCAGCGGCACGTCCGCGTCACGGTGCTTGACGTCAATGACTTCCAGCCCGGCCGCTTGGGCGGCCGATGCCGCGGCGTTGCCTTCGCTTTCACCGTGGCGGATCAGGATGAGTTCGACGGCGCCCATAGGTCCGACTGCCTTTCGATGTCAGGACCGCAACGGTGGTGGGTGCGGGCCGGTGGTCATGACTTGCTCACCTCATGGTAAGCACGCTTCGTTTGCGAATGGTGTTTCGCAGCGGCCGTTGGACGCACCGGCAAATATTCGAGGTTGCGTTTGGGACACTATCGGGTGCCCCCGATAAATCCTTCGTAACGGCCCTTGGCCCGGGCGTCCGCCACTGGGACACTTTTAGTACTTGCCGGTCATGGTCCACGGGACCACGCACCGGCAAGGCCATGTAAAGGGGCAGGCTCGGCGGCCGCGCCCGGTGATGGGCGAGCCTGCCCTAGCCGCGCTCGGCAAACGGTGGAACGTGGTGCCCGGGATCCAGCGGCGTGAACCAGTCCTCGAACTTCATGGACGGGGCACCTTCCGGGCTGGCTTCGGGGTCGTTCTCGAAGCCGTCCATGGCCGGATCGTAGAGCATCATCGAATCGGCGTACCTTAGGAACGTCTCCTCCAGCATTGCCAGCCAGTCCGGCGGCAGCTCGGCGTCCAGCTCCAGCTCCTCGGCCAGGAATTCGGCATCTGCCAGCAGGCACCGCACGGCCAGCTCCTGGGCCACGCAGGAGGGTTCCTTCCAGCCGGCTGCCAGGTTCATGGACAGGTCGATGCAGACGGTCAGGAAGCGGGCGGCGAACCGTGCATCGTAGCGGTGGGCGAACTGACGGGGCAGGTTGCTGATCACATAGGTTTCATCCACGCCGGCTGCCGTCGGTGCCCTGCCGCGCAGCAGGTCGAGGTCATTGAACAGTTCGTCGGTCATGGCGGCCGAGGCGTGCCACAGCAGGCCGGCCAGCACCTGGGCCCGGCGCAGGGAGAGCTGACGTTGCGCCTCCTCCGCCGCATCGTCATAGCCGAGCAGGTCCAGGCCCAGGCCGCCAATCCGGCCCGAGGCCTCGATCAGGGCGGACACCGGGTCGTCGCCGATTCCCGTAGCCGCCGGTTCCCGTCCGGCATGCCTGCCGGTGCCGGATATGGCCTGGTCCGGCATGTCGTGGCCCTCGGCGGGTGCCACCGTGCCCCGCAGGAGCCTCACGCCCGGTACATCCTCGGCGATGCGAAGCGGATCCACCGAGATGGCCAGGGCACCGAACAGGTCGGCCGAGGCAAGGGCAATATGTTCCGGTGTTATGGCTTTGGCGACCGCGTAGTCGCGCATCGCCTCCGGGTCGGTGATGTCGAGGTCGATCGTTATGTGGAGGGACGCTTCGACGGGCTGGTCCGGGCTTTGCATGCTGCCCAGCCTACCCGCCGAGGGACCCGCCCCGAGCTTGCGAGGGGTGGGAGGAGGGTGGGCGCTACCCGCCGAGGGACCCGCCCCGAGCTTGCGAGGGGTCAGGAGAACGGCCAGGGGTCCCCGCGCGCGAAGCATGCGGGGCAGGACGCGCACGGGATGGGCGCTACCCGCCGGGACCTGGGTATCCCGGTCGCCGGCCGGGGCGCTCGCGGCCGATGACGGTGGAACGAGGGCTGTCGCCTTCGGTAAGCAGCAGCGCGGCGATGGCCTGCGCAATTTTCCTGCCGCCTTGGGCGGAGGGCTCGATCGGAGTCGCGTAGTCCCCGTCCTCGTCGCAGATCAGCCGCAGGTCGATGAGCCAGATGCCGCGGGCGAAGGCGGCCCTCGTGATGTGGTCGTTAAACAGCGCGGCAGCGGTCTTGATGACCTTGTAGTCGGGCTCCGATGGCGGCGTGTCGTAGATGGTGCAGACAGCCGTGGGCAGGCCCGTGGCGGAAACCGCGCCGATCATCGAGGCGTAGCCGGCCACGAATTGGTCCTGGGCGTGGCCGAGGATGCTAAGCGCCTCGGCCACGGAACCGACCCGTTCCTGGAGCAGGTAGGCGAACCCCAGTGCGTCGTTGCCGCCGGCGCTGACCACGAGGTGCGTCGCATCCCGCGGCAGCGAGCGAAGCTGGCGGACGACCCCGGAGGTCGTGTCGCCGTCGACCGCCAGGAGCGTGGCCTTCCAGCCGGGCGGCAACTCGTCCCTGAGCTGCGCCACGACATCCGGACTGCCGTGGACGTAGGCCTTATTGTCGAAAATCGAGTCCCCCAGCAGGACCACATGGCCGGCACCCATGCCGCAAACATACCAATTTGGGGTCCAGGTTGCCCGGCCGCGCCTGCCGCTTCCGTTGCCGCCGCCGTCGCACGCTGGGAAAATTGGTGGGGTCAGGTTCCCGGACGTGCCGAAGGCGGTGGTGAGCCATGAACGGGAGGGCAAATGACGAGTACGAGCGCCGGCTGGAGCGCGCCGCGGAACTCCGCGCCTTCGGGGCCGGCGGGGGAGACGAGCCGGGGGACGAGGAAACCCGCCGGAAGATGCGGCAGGTCGACAACGCAGCCAGGGCCGACTACCTCATCCGGGATGCCATCGCACGCGGGGAGTTCGACAACCTGAAATACGCCGGCAAGCCGATCCCCGGGCTGGGGGAGAAATACGATCCCGACTGGTGGATCAAGGGCCTGATCCAGCGGGAAAACCTCACCGGCCTCGGGCCGAAAGCCATCCTGCTCCGCAAGGAGGACGCCGAGCTGGATGACCAGCTTGACGCCCTGTACACGGAAAAACAGGTCCGCGAGACCGTCGAGGACTTCAATGCACGGGTGATCGACGCGCGCCGCCAGCTCTTGGGCGGCCCGCCGGTGATTACGAAGACCCGCGACGTCGACGGCGAAGTGGCGCGCTGGCAGGAGCGCCGGGCGGCCCGGGCCGCGGCCGCGGCTCCGGCGGAACCGGAACCCGAAACCAGGCGTTCGTGGTGGCGCCGGCTATGGGGCGGACAGCGCTAGCCGGTGCCTGTTTCCGTCAGGATTGCGTAAAGATCCGGCCCGCTACCGTTAGGAAACCGTAAGGAACCAGCGACAACAGGATTTTTCGATGTTCCATGGTTCCAGGCGGGCCCGGCGGTGTGCGGAATAGCCCGCGGTGCGCCACGACCCCGGACAGGCCGGCGCCGGCGCCGACCAACGGGAACGCGGCACAATGGGCAATGACATTATCTGGCAAATCATCCTGGTCCTGGCCACGGGAGGGACCGCATTGTGGTTCCTCATCCGCTCGCTGCTGCGCTACCGCGGCTGGTGATCGCGGCCAAGCCCGGACTGCCGGCTATCGATGGCCGATTTTCCGAGGTACCACTGATAAAATCGTCGTCGGCGCTGGAGTCCAGTGCCTCAGTCCAGTTTCCCGGTGCGGCAGTAGCTGGCGCACCGGAACCGCTACAGACGGAAAGCCCATGACGGAGCATGAGGCGGGCGGATCTCCCGCTGAGCAGTTGCAGGATCTGCTGTTGAACAGCCAGGACATCACCGAATTCCTTGACGAGTTCGCCCGGACCCTGGCCGGTTACCTCTCGCAGGACGGGAACGATGTCTGGTGCGCCGTCACGTTGCTGCGGGACCGCAAGGCCGGAACCGTAGCCAGCAGCAGCGAGCATGCCGAGGCACTGGATGAGATCCAGTACCAGTTCGGTGACGGCCCATGCCTGACGGCAGCCCGCGAACATACCTTGGTCTACATTCCGGATATCCGTGCCAACGGCCAATGGCCGGAGTATAACGAGGCTGCCGACCGCAGCGGCATCCGTTCGGTACTGGCGGTGCCCCTCGAGCTGCAGGGCGAGGCCCGGGCCGGGCTCAACATATACTCCGACCAGCCCAATAAGTATGACGACGCTGACATCGAGCGCATTCAGCGCGAAGTCCTGATCGCGTCCAAGGCCCTGCAGCTGGCCGTGCGGCTGGCCCGGCACCGCGACACGGAAGCGGATCTGGAAGCAGCCATGCGGTCGCGCACCATCATCGACCTGGCCGTGGGGATCATCATGGACCAGAACCGCTGCAGCCAGGAGGAGGCCTTCAACATCCTCACCGCCGCCTCCAACCACCGCAACATCAAGCTGCGCGACCTTGCCGCCGAACTTGTCGCCTCCGTTGGGCAGGCACCGGCGTCCACCCACTTCAAGCGGTAGACGCCGGGGTGAAGAACTCTGGTCAACCGGAATAGGATCGCCTACTCTGGGTACTGGTCAAGTAGTGGCCGCGAACTCTTTGCATGTATAGAAAGCCGCGGCCATGGACCCGAAGCTCTCAGTTCTCCTCCAGGTCGATCTGGAAGAGAAATACGTAAACATAGTTGTTACCGGACGCCTCACCGAAGTCAATCAGCGGGCCCTCCATCCACTGATCAACCGGGCCCGGACCTTGATCCCCGGCATCCGCGTCAGGGTCGATCTTTCCGGCACCCAGGACATCGACCCGGCCGGGCTTAGCCTGTTGCGCCGGGCGGTTGACGACGGACACAACGGCCTCTGCGGGGAACAGGTCATGCTCGTAGTCCCGGATTCGTTGCATGAACAGCTGCTGTTCGCGCAGCCCGACGTCCCCGTCGGGCCCCGGACCGGCTCCGGCAAAAGGACGGCGGCATGAGTGACTTCCTGGCCAAGCCCGGGGGCGAGGCTTCCGGTTCGCCGAACTCCGCAGTGCAGGTCGAAGCAGCCAGCACCCATTTGGAGCCGGGTGCACCTTTTCCAGCCCACCTGGCGGAGCTGAACCTGTTCGAACTGCACGTGCTGCACAGCAGGATCTGCCGCCAGCTCGACCGCGAGTACCTCACCGATCCGGCGGGGCCCCATCCGCTCACGCTGGACCGGCACCAGGAGTTGGTCGACGAACTTGATGTCCGCGAGGGAATCCGGCAGCGGTTACGGGAGACGCCTTAAGCCGGGGCCGCGAGGCGTATACATCGGCTGCCGGAGCCAATAGCGTAGTCATACAACCCCGCGGTATCCGAAGGGAATTCTGTGATGACAGCTATGGATACATTCCATTCAAAAAGCACCATCGATGTTGGGGGAACCAGTTACGGCATCTTCCGCCTCGATGCGGTGGAGGGCTCCGACAAGCTCCCGTACAGCCTGAAGGTCCTGCTGGAGAACCTGCTCCGCACCGAGGACGGGGCAAACATCACCGCGGACCACATCCGCGCCCTGGCCGGCTGGGACCCGGACGCTGAACCGAGCGTCGAAATCCAGTTCACCCCGGCCCGCGTCATCATGCAGGACTTCACCGGCGTGCCCTGCGTGGTGGACCTGGCCACCATGCGCGAGGCGCTGAAGGACCTCGGCGGCGACCCCAAGCGCGTAAACCCGCTGGCGCCGGCCGAGCTGGTGATCGACCACTCGGTGCAGATCGACGTCTTCGGCAACGCCGAAGCCTTGGAACGCAACATCGAGATGGAGTACCAGCGCAACGGGGAACGGTACCAGTTCCTGCGCTGGGGCCAGACCGCATTTGACGACTTCAAGGTCGTGCCGCCGGGAATGGGCATCGTGCACCAGGTAAACCTGGAATACCTGGCCCGCACCGTGATGACCCGGGAAGTAGCCGAAGACGGGAACCGCCAGTTGTATGCGTATCCGGACACCTGCGTGGGAACGGATTCGCACACCACGATGGTCAACGGCCTGGGCGTGCTCGGCTGGGGCGTCGGCGGCATCGAGGCCGAGGCGGCCATGCTCGGCCAGCCGGTCTCCATGCTGATCCCGCGCGTGGTCGGGTTCAAGCTCACCGGCGAAATCCCTGCAGGAGCCACCGCCACCGACGTGGTGCTGACCATCACCGAGATGCTGCGCAAGCACGGCGTTGTGAGCAAGTTCGTGGAGTTCTACGGCGAGGGCGTCGCAGCCGTTCCGCTGGCCAACCGCGCCACCATCGGCAACATGAGCCCGGAATTCGGCTCCACCGCCGCCATCTTCCCGATCGACGAGGTGACCCTGGACTACCTGCGCCTGACCGGGCGCTCGGAGCAGGATGTAGCCCTCGTGGAGGCCTACACCAAGGAGCAGGGCCTCTGGCACGACCCGGCCAAGGAAGTGCAGTACTCCGAGTACCTGGAGCTGGACCTGTCCACCGTGGTTCCCTCCATCGCCGGCCCGAAGCGTCCGCAGGACCGGGTGGAGCTGACCAACGCGAAGGTCCAGTTCCACAAGGACCTGGAGAGCTACGTGCACAAGAGCGTCGAAGCGCAGGGACCGACGGTGGACGAGGCGGTCGAGGAGACGTTCCCTGCCTCGGACCCTCCCACGTACACGGAGGCCGGCAGCAAGGTCAAGGACTCCCCGCATTTCACCGTGAAGCGGACGGACCCGGATTCCGGCGGCGCCCACCACCCGGTGGAGGTGACCATGCCGGATGGGCGCAATTTCTGGCTGGACCACGGGTCGGTGGTCATCTCGTCCATCACCTCCTGCACCAACACCTCCAACCCCTCGGTGATGCTCGCGGCCGCACTGCTGGCCCGCAACGCCGTGGAGAAGGG
>NZ_JBHTML010000041.1:0-25662 GCF_042679445.1 Arthrobacter sp. GCM10027362 | reverse complement strand
CGCTGCGCCGCCGGGACCAGCCCGGCGGCCCGGGCCGCGAAGTCGCCGATTTTGTGCAGCACCGCCCCGTCGTAGCCGTTGTTCCGCTGCCGCGGCCGGTGCAGCCGGGCCAGCAGCTGTCCGGCCTGGCGGAACAATTCCGGGTCGCGCTCCTGCGGGCCGCCCTCGACCAGCCGGCCCGGCAGGTACGAGGCGACCAGGATGTGCTCGGTGGCGTCGGCATGCAGCAGCGCAGGGGTCCTGCCGGCCAGCGGCGCGGTCATCTGCCGGTACGCCCGGATTTCACGGGCAATATGGTGACTGGTGCCGCTGGCCTTGGCCACCACGTCGCCGGCGGCCGTGCGCAGGTGCAGCACCGTGATGCCCTGCAGCGGCCAGGACATGTCCTCGACCAGGTCCCAGCCGCCGAACCACTTATCCAGCAGCCCGTGCTGGGCCGGTGTCAGCTGCGAATCCAAGGTTGGCACACGGCCGCGGTACGGCCTCCGGGGGCTACCGCGACTTCCTGGTCTCCCGGTCATTGGCCTTGCGTATCGCATCCACCAGTTCGTCCTTGCTCATCTTGGAGCGGTTGGGCACGTCCAGGCGCTTGGCCAGCTCGTAGAGGTGCTTCTTGGAGGCGTTGGCATCCACCCCGCCGGCGGTGGGCCTGGAGGTGTCGATGCCGCCCTCGGCCTGCCGGTCGGAGGGTCCGGCCTGCTCCTTGGGCTCCCAGTGGTCGCCGATCTTTTCGTGCGTGTGCTTCAGCGCGCTGTAGCCGACGCGGTAGGCCCGTTCCTCCTCGCCGTAGCTCTCCAGGGCCGAGTCGTGGGCCTTGGCAAAGGTCTCCTGGGCTTTTTTGCCGGACTTCTTCAGGGTGCTCGGCAGCTCGCTCTTCCTGGCGTGTCCGCTCTTGTCCGTCTTCGGCACCGGGACTCCTTTCGGGCTTGTCCGCCGTTGCGTCTTTCCAACGTCGCACGGTTGAATGAGGAATCCAAGGGGTAAGGAGCCAGTCATGAGCATTCGGACCGCTACACTCGCCGGGACCGCCATTGCCACCACAGCGACCGCGGTGGCCGGGTCGATTGCCACCGATCCCTCCAGCGGCTGGTACCGCCGCCTGCGCAAGCCGCCCTTCCAGCCGCCCTCGTCCGTCTTCCCCATCGTCTGGACCGCCCTGTATGCGGACCTGGCCGCCATCAGCGCGGTGGCCCTGGACGGGCTGGACAAGCGGTCCCGGCCGGCCGAACGCCGCCGCTACCGGCAGGCGCTGGCCGCCAACCTGCTGCTCAACGCCGGCTGGAGCTGGCTGTTTTGGCGCGGCCGCCGCCCTTGGCTGGCCGCCGCGGAATGTGCCGTGCTGGCCGCCAGCAGCGCGGACCTGGTGCGACGGACCGCCCGGGTCTCGCCGGCGGCCGGGACCGCGCTCGCGCCCTACGCGCTGTGGTGCAGCTTCGCCACCGTGCTGACCACGGCAATCGCCCGGCGCAATCCCGGGCGCTGAAGAGTCCTCCTGCGGACGCCGGGCCTCCGCACCGAACTCCACGCGGCAGCCCCCTCATCCCAACGGGTGTGCGCCAGGCCCGGGTTTGAGCGTCCAAACGCGGGTCTGCTGGTGCAGGACTCAGTTGCCGATGGGGGGAGGCGGGACGACGTCGGGCCTGGCCTCCTCTTCCTCCTTCGGCCGCTGCGACGGCACGGTGACTATGATCGCGGCGATGGCGATCAGGACCAGGAGCACATTGAAAAGCAGCCCGACGGCCCCGCCGAAGCGCAGCGCCACATTGTCCTGGCGGCCGATGAACAGGCCCCACGACCGGATGAGTCCCGGGTCCACGGCCTGGGCGGCCACGTAGAGCGCGGCGGAGATGGCCACGCCGATCGCGTTGCCCAGCGAGGAGGCCATCTTGTAGATGCCCGAGGCCGCACCGACCTGGCCGTCCGGCACGTTGGACAGCGCCGCGTCCGTCGACGGCGTGGCGTAGAAGCCCAGGCCGATGCCGAACAGCGTGAAGCCGATGACGCTGAGCACGATGTACTGCCCGATGAGCAGGAAGGTCATCGAGCACATCAGGATGCCGATCCCGGTGATGATGGAGCCCCAGAGCATCGGCTTCTTCGGGCCGAAGCGCTGCAGCAGCTTTTCGCCCACCCGGATGGTGGCCAGGATGGCGATCAGATAGCCGAGGGTGAGCAGCCCGGACTGCAGCGAACTCATGCCGGCCGCCACCTGGACCAGCCCGAGCGAGACGATGAGGGTGCCGGCGGCGCCGTTGAGCAGGAAATTGGACAGGGTGGCGCCGGTGAAGGTGCCGTTGCCGAACAGCTTCAGGTCGACGAACGCGTTGCTCTTGCTCGTCTCGATCTGCAGGAAGGCCAGCAGGAACACCGCGAACAGGGTAACCAGCACTATCCCGGTCCAGCTCAGCCAGCCGATGTTCGGGCCCTGCGAGATGTAGACGTTGATTGCGACCAGCATGATGATGAAGCAGATCAGCCCGGCCCAGTCGAAGCGGTGCGCCGCCGCCCGCGGGTCCGCCTCGGCGCGCGATTCCGGGGTGCCCCGGAGCAGGAACAGCGCCAGGACGGACAGCACGATCGAAATCCAGAAGATGGACCGCCAGCCGAGGAAGGAGGACGCCATGAGGCCGCCGAACAGCGCGCAGAAACCGGACCCGCCCCACGAGCCGATGGACCAGTAGGACAGGGCCCGCTGCCGGTCCTTGCCCTCGTAATAGCTCTTCACCAGCGCCATGGAGGAGGGCATGATGCACGCGGCGGACAGGCCCTGGATGATGCGGCCGCCGAGCAGCATGGCCGAGGTCAGCCCGCCGAGGTTCTCCGGGGTCAGCGCGATCAGCAGCGAGCCCAGGATGCTCAGGTGGATGCCGGCATACAGGATCCGGACCCGCCCGATCCGGTCCGCCAGCCCGCCGGCGACGACGATGAAGATGCCGGAGAACAGCGACGTGATCGACACGGCCAGGTTGGCCAGCGTCCGCTCGACGCCCAGTTGCCCCTGGATGCCGGGGATGACGTTGAGCAGGGTCTGGGCGAAGAGCCAGAAGTTGATGACGGCCAGGACGATGCCCAGCAGCCATTTGTCGTTCGGCTTCCATTCGGCCGTCTTGGTGCCGGCCGGTACCGGCGTAGTCACGTGCCGGGCTCCTTACTTCAAAACGTAGTCCCAAGGTAGGCCCGCCGGCCGCGCGGCGTCCACGCACGCACGTCGTCGAATTGTCAGGACAGCCGGAACACCGGGACGAAATCCGGGTCCGTGATGGCCGGGCGCAGCAGGCTGAACGGTTTGATGTCGTGCCCGGTGCTGCCCGAGAGCATCAGGTCCGCCATGATCTGCCCGATCAGGCTCGCGAACTTGCCCGCGTGCCCGGCCCCGTTGAATACCGCGACGTTCGGGTGGTCCGGCAGGGTATCCAGTACGAAGTCCCGGTCCGGGGCCATGTCGTAGATGCAGGTCTTGTTCGCCAGCGCCGGACCCGCCGCCTCCGGCAGGTGGCGCTCGAGGAAGGCACGCAGAATCGCCGCCTCGGTGTCATCGCCCTCGAACACGCGGTCCTCGCTGGCGATGAACCGCCCGCGCATGTCCCGGGCCAGCTTCACGCCGGCCTCGCCGTAGACCGGGAAACCGTAAAGCACCTGGGCGTCGTGGTAGACCCAGATCGGGAACTTCTCCGGGGTGAACTCGGCCAGCCGGCGCGAGGCAAAGTAGCTGACCTGCTCCTGGGACAGCGTCAGCCTGAAGTCCAGGCCCAGGTCCGGCATCAGCTCGCCCAGCCACGACGCCGCGGCCACCACCAGATGGTCGGCGCTGAACCGGCCGGCCGACGTCGCCACTTCCACGGTGCCCTCGCCAAGGGACACGGAATCCACCTTGGTGCGCGGCAGGAACTCGACTCCCCGGGCCAGCGCCAGGGAGGTGTGCGCGGAGACGGACCTGCGGATGTCCAGCAGGCCGCCGTCGGCTTGGAACATGCCCGTGACGTCGTCGCCGATCCGCCACTGCGGCCAGGCCTCGCGGATCTGCTCGGCAGCCAGCTTCTCGTAGGGAATGCCGACGGCGTCCATCGCCGCCTGGTAGCCGGCCAACTCCTCGGCGCCCTTGCCGGGCGCGGCCAGGTCCAGGCCGCCGGTGGTGGTGACCAGCTTCAGCCCGGACTCGGCCTCGATCTGCTGCCAGGTCTCGAACATCGCGTGCGTCAGCTTGGTATAGGCGGTGCTGTGGTAAGCGTGCCGGATGATCCGCGAATGGTCTCCGGACGAGCCGAGGGTGTTGTTCAGGTCGAACTGTTCCAGCACCAGCACGCGTTCGGCGCCGCGGGCGGCGAGCCAGTAGGCGGTGGCCGCGCCGATGGCGCCGGCACCGATGACGATGTGTGAATAGCCTCGTGGCATCAGGACTCCTTTGGCGGAAGTGGATAAGTCCATCGTCCGCCGTGGGCGGCTGTCAGATCCAACTGCCTGTCGAGTTCGGTGAGGGTGACCGTGATCACCGGCGAGTCCTCCACCCGGTCGCCGGGGGCTGGCCCAGGTGAAGACGAGCCTCCGGTTCGACCACTTCCAGATACTGGCCGGTGGTGGGTACTCGCTGTTGTCCGGGGCGATCATCTTGTACTCGTAAGTGCCGCCAACGCGCGTCAATCCAGATGAATTCGCGCGGACGTGTGACTCCGCGCGGGTGACACCACAGCGCGACCTCATCCGGGTCCGTCCATGCCCTCCGGATGGTCCTGCGGGGCGCGTTGAAGACGCGGCTGATGGTGAATTCCTTTGGTGGATCCATTGTGTTCTCAGCCATCGGTGGTCCTCTTCTTCAGTTCGTGGAGCCGCTCGTCGAGCAGATCGAAACGTTCGGTCCAGAGACCTCCATGGTGGTCGATCCAGGCCGAGACCTCATTGAGGGGTTCGGTGCGAGCAGGTGCGCCACCGCGCGGAGGCGGTACGTTCGATCAGCCCTGCCTTCCGCAGCACCTTCAGGTGCTGGGAGATGGCCGGCCGGCTCATCTCGAACGGCTCTGCGAGCTCGCCCACCGAGGCGGGCCCCTGAACTTCATGAGCTGGTTGCACACGACGTGGTGGAACCGTAAACAAATCAACGAGAGGAAGCAAGGGAAACGCCGGAAATCCTAACCGGGAACCGATTTGACGCTTGTCGGTCGACATCCCGACCGATGTTGAGCTCGCCAACCTGACCGAAGATGAGTTCAGCAAGATGCTGGCCCTCAAACGACCGCATCTTATTCCTATTTGGGATTCCGTGGTGGCGAACGTAGCCGGGCTGCAGGACTCCGCCGGCTACTGGCATCAGTGGCATGGGCTGCTCAGCGAGCCGATCGGGCTGCGGGAACGGCTGGTAGCCATCCGGCAGAAGTCCAGTGTCCCGCACAGATATCCCTGCTGCGCATTATGGATGTTGCACTGTGGATGTACGGCACCCAGAGCGGGAAAGAAATGTCCGCGGAGATAGGTGACGGCGACGAATCGTCCGGCGAACCTGTCGTTTGAACGGACTATCTGACTTCAATCTCCACGAAGACGAATTCATGCTCCCCGGGGTTGATCACGTTGTGCTCGCTGCCTGCCCGCCGGGTGTAGGACTGCCCGGCCGTCAATCGGCTGGTGGATTCGTCATCGGGGGTCTGCAGCAGCAGCTCGCCAGTAGTCATCGGTACCACCACATAGTCCATCTCATGGCGGTGCCAGCCGGTTTCGCTTCCCGGCGGGAACCGCCATTCGGTCACCCGGAACCGTTCGTCATCGATCTGCACAGTGGACTGGGCTGACTGCGGCAAAAAAGGTCCTCCGATGCTGTGAGGGACTGCAGGATGGCTGAAAGTTTTGGTCAATGAGAGCTTACAGAGCTACCTGGATTTGCGGCGTCAGGCGGCGGCTCCACGGACGGCGTGACGGCACAGTAGAGTGCCTGCATGGAAAGCGCGCTCGCGGGCTGGTCCGATTTCAATGTCGCCGTCGCGGGCGCCGGGGCGGCGCTGGCCGGCCTGCTGATTGTGGCGATGTCGGTCAACATCGTCGAGATCCTCAAGACGGTGACGCTGCCGGTGCGTGCCGGCTCCTCGATCGGGGCGCTGGTGCTGGGTGTCGCGGCTTCCTGCCTGGCGCTGATTCCGGGCCAGCCGGTGTGGCTGCTGGGCGTGGAGGTGCTGGCCGGGGCGGCGGTCGTCTGGCTGATCGAGGTGTTCGCCGCCCGTGCGATCCTGCGTGAAGCGGGACAGCGCCCCGCCTTCCAAGCGGTCAAGATCCTGGCGGGGTCCCTGCCGCCGGCAGTGTTCACGGTGGGCGCGGTGCTGCTCGTGGCAGGGGCAAGCGACGGATATGCCTGGGTGGCGGCCGGCAGCGTGCTGTCGATTATCAGTGCCGTGCTGTTTTCCTGGGTTGCGCTGGTGGAGATCCTGCGCTGATGCTGCCAGGGGTTTTGGCGACGGCGACCACGGACGGTGTCGGGCGCCTGCACCAGGGCAGACGAGGGAAGCCGTAGGATTCAAAGGGGACCGGCAGGACGGAGGATCACATGGGTGCCATGAATGACCTGCTGGGTCCGGAAGCCATCGAGGGCCTGTGCAGGTCCTTATCCGGCGTCGCCGGCCGCCCTGCCTGGCCCACGCTCAGGGAAGCGGAAGCAAAGCTCGGGCCCCTGTCGATCCGCGGCCGGGCCGACCTGCTGGCGGCGGCACTGGTGGCCGACCTGGCGGTGGACTACGGCGGTGCATCGGCGGTGTTCCGGACGGCCTTGGACGATGCGGCCTTCACCGGATGGATGATCTGGCCGGTCACCGAAGCGGCAGTGACCCTGGCCCTCCAAGACGGAAGCATCCAGGCCTTCGACGACGCCCTGGCCCTGCTGTCCGCACTGACGCCGCGCCTCACCGGCGAGTTCGCCATCCGCCGCCTGCTGCTGCGCGACCTAAACCGGGCACTGGGGATCATGCAGCACTGGACGTCCCACCCGGACGAGCAGGTCCGGCGACTGGCCAGCGAGGGGACGCGGCCGTATCTGCCCTGGGCCATTCGCGTCCCCGGGATCATCGCCCGCCCGCAGTCCACCTTCCCGATCCTGGAGGCCCTGCACACCGATCCGAGCCAGCTGGTCCGCCGGTCGGTGGCGAACCACCTGAACGACATCGCCCGCCATGCTCCGGACCAAGTGGTCGCGACGGCGGCGCGCTGGAAGGACGCTCCGGACGACGGCGCGGCCTGGGTGGTGCGGCACGGCCTGCGCACCCTGGTCAAGAAGGCCCATCCCGGCGCGCTCGCCGTGCTGGGGTTTGCGCCGCGCGCACTCTCGGTCCCGGCTCCGCGGCTGGAGACATCCGTGGTCCACCTGCCCGGGGAACTGAGGTTCGAAGCCGAGGTCAGCAACGAATCTGCGGAGGCGGCCCGGGTGGCCGTCGATTACCTGGTCCATTACGTCAAGGCCAACGGTGCGCTGGCCCCCAAGGTCTTCAAGCTGGCCGTCGCGGACCTGGCGCCGGGGGAGACCCGCCGGTTCGGCAAGTCCCATGCCTTCCGCCCGATGACTACACGCGTGCACTATCCGGGCCGACATGCGCTCCAGCTGCAGGTCAACGGGGTGCTGTCGGAAACCGCCGGATTCGACGTCGTTCCTTAGCGTGCGCGCAACCTGCGCATCAGCGGTTCCCGCTCCGGCGGCGGACCGCCGCCAGGACTAAAGTACCCCCGGGGCTTGGCAATGACTCGTATGCGCCGCGAGCAGACCTGATGCCTATGCCGGACATTCCCACCCGCGGTCCCGCGAAAGCCGGCCCCTACCCGGTGTTCGGGATCCTGGGCCCGCACCATTGGCCGCTCGCTGTTCCCGACCAACGTGCGGGCCAGCGCCGTCGGCATCACCACCGCCGCCAGCCGCATCGGTGCTGCCCTGGGCACCTTCGGGCTCCCCTTTGCGCTGGACGCGTGGGGCATCGGCCCGACCATGGTCCTCGCCGGCGTCGTGGCTGCCGTGGCACCGCCCTTCCTGCAAGCGAAGCCATGGGCTGAACCCATAGGGCGTCGCAACGGAATCACAGCCCGCACCTGGACGGTGCTGATAGCAGGACCCGGCTGGCTGTTCAGCGGTGCATTGAGCGGTGCCCTGACCTATTTAGGCTCCGTGGTCCCGGCGTTGTTCGTGCGGCGAAGGTCCGGCCGCCGTCGTTGTTGAAACGACATGCAAGAACCTCCAACGAATGATTGGCGGGCGGCCGTGGGAGATTAACTGCATGGAGAATGAATCGACGGAGTTGGGGATTTACGTCGAAGGCGACGCTGCGATGATTGTCGGCAACGATGACGACATTGAACTTTTCATGCGACACATTTCGGATGGCTCCCCGGTTAAGGCCAAGGCGATGACCAAGGATGCCTTGACGGCGGTGGCCGGGGTATCAGGATTGGCGTCCCAGGCGCAGTTGGCCAGCGGCAAATGGGTCCAGCTGACAACGGAGTCAGCAACCCGGCTGAAGCAGCTTGCGGCGACCAACCCGTCGAAAGACGGCATCATTGCAGGTGTTGTGCGGGGCCCGAAAGGAAGGATCGACCAGCACCTCAAGCTCATTCTCCCCGGGGGCGCTCCGAACGCGCTCATGACGTCCAACGCGGCGACCATGGCAATGTCCATGGCAATCCAAATGGCGGTCGAGGATCTGCGGCAGTACCTCAAAGCCATGGATGTAAAGCTGGACAAGCTCCTAAAGAACGACCGGTCCGAGGTCATGGGAGATATCCGCGGTGTTACGCGGACCCTGTCCGAGGCGTTCGACATGTATCAGGAGACCGGCCGCGTCTCGTCGGTGAACTGGGACAAGGTACAGCAGCATCCCACCGCATTGGCCTCCTTCGTTGCCCAATGCGTCGAGCAAATCGAATCGATGACGGAAGAGATTTCGCGCGGATCGGTTTCCGACAAGGCCAAGGCTGTGGAACAGCTGGCCCGGGAGGAGCTTTCCTTCTGGCTTTCCATCCTCGCTGTCAGCCTGGCCAACCAACGGCGCTTCCATGTCCTTGAGCTGGCGCGCGTAAACCAGGAACATCCGGAGGATGCGGCAATCCACCGCGAGGTTATTGGCAAGCACAACGAAGCCATGGCACGGAACGTGTCCCGGGCCCTCCAGCGGCTGAACGAGGCGCTGCAGTCTGCCGGCAAGGTTAAGGATCTTGAGCGGGTTGTCCAGCCGATTCCCGCCAGGGACCTGGTGCGGGCAGTAAACCGGGCACACGGCCAGCTTGGCCGCTTCGTCAATATGGCAAAGCTCGGCACTCTGTCCTGGACCGACTCTTCGCAGAAGGACTGGGGCAAGGCTGTTGCGGACGTTGCGCAGCAGGGCGGGGCAGCAGTTGGAGGTGCCGTTAATGGTGTCTTCGGCGGGATCCGGAATCTTGCCGAGCAAGCGGTTCTGATCCAGGCGAAGCGGATTGAGGCAGAGCGGGCCGCCCGGGATCAGGGTGGGGAACCTGGCAAGGACATCGACGTGGTGGATCCGGACCGGCCAAGCTAGCCACCCGCACCCTCGCCCGACATGATGGGTAACGGGACATCCCTCTGCCGGAGGAGGCACCATGAAGATCCTGATCCTGATCTACAGCGATCCTGAGTCCCAACGGACTTGGGCGGGGCTCTCCGACGCCCAACGCACCGAGGACTTCGGCGAATATGCCGAGCTCAATGCGGAACTGGCAGCCTCCGGCGAACTGATAATGGCCGAGGCTCTGGACCAGTCGTACTCCAGCAGCGTAATGGTGCGCCAGGGAAAGACCATCACCACGGACGGGCCCTTCGACGACGCCGATGAACAGGTGGCGGGCTTCTATCTGCTCGAGTGCACCAGCCGGGAGCGGGCCATTGAGATCGCAGCCCGGATTCCCGATGCCCACTACGCCCGCGTTGAGGTCCGTCCGGTGCTGGACCTGAGCGGCCAGGCGACCTGAGGCCGGCGGCCGTTCAGATATCCAGCACCAGTCGCCTGCCCTTGCACCGGGACACGCAGATCATCATGGTGTCCCCGGCCTCGCGCTCCTCGTCCGAGAGCAGGGAATCCCGGTGGTCGATGTCCCCGGAAATGACAGGGGTCTCGCAGGTGCCGCAGATGCCCTCGCGGCAGGAATTGAGTACCGGGATGCCGGCGTCCATCAGCGCCTGCAGGATGGTGGTTCCGGCGGGCACGCCCACCTCGGTGCCGTCGGCGGTTTCGACGACGAACTCGCTGTCCGCTTCCGACGTCGCGGCGGCGCCCGGCGCGGCGGCGCCGGGGTCGGCGGTGAACCGCTCGAAGTGGTACCGGCCGGGGTCCGTCCAGTCCGCGGTGAGCTTGTCCAGCGCGCCCAGCAGCGCAGCCGGCCCGCAGGCGTAGACCTGGGCAGCAGGATCCAGCCCGGCCAGCAGCGGGGCCAGATCGAAGATGCCGGACTCGTCGTCGGCGTGGACATGGACCCGGTCTCCGTAGCCGGCCAGCTCGTCCCGGAAGGCCATCGAGGTGCGGCTGCGCCCGAGGTAGAACAGCCTCCAGTCCGCTCCGGCGGCCTCGGCGGCCCGGACCATGGCCAGGATTGGGGTGATGCCGATGCCGCCGGCGATGAACAGGTATTCCGGGGCCGGCTCGAGGACGAAGTTGTTCCGCGGCCCGCGCACCTGCAGCTTGGTGCCGGGCACCAGCGCGTCGTGGATCCAGGCCGAGCCGCCGCGGCCGGCCGGCTCGCGCAGAACGCCCAGGCGCCAGAAGCCGTCCTCCGGCTTCGAGCAGAGCGAGTACTGGCGCAGCAGTCCGTTGGGCAGCAGCACGTCCACGTGCGCGCCGGCCCGCCAGACCGGCAGCGGCTGGCCGCCGGCGTGTTCCAGCTGCAGGGCCACCACCGAATCGGAGGCCGGGTCGATCCGGGTGACTTCGACGTCGAAGAACTCTTCGTGCATTGCCATGGTGCGTTGCTCCTCTGCTCCTCTAAAAACTAAGCACCGGCAGGTGCCGGCAGCGGGTTCTGAATCGCGGCGGCCAGGCCGGGAACGGTGTCGACGGCGGCGAGCACCGCCGCCGTCGCCTCGCGGCCGCCCAGGGTCACGCGCACGCCTTCGCCGTCGAACGCCCGCACGGAGACGGACTGGTCCAGGCAGGCGGCTTCCAGCTCGCGGGCCCGGGGGCCGGCGGGAATCCACAGGAAATTCCCTCCGCTGCGCGGTACGCGAATCCCGCGGTCGTGCAGCCGCGCGGCCAGGTAGTCCCGTTCGGCCACGATCTGTGCCACGGTTGCGGCCATCCGGTCCGGTTCGGCCCAGGCGACGACGGCGGCGGCGACGGCCACCCGGCTGACCGGGAACGGCAGGGCGGCGCGCCGCAGGTTGGCCGCAATGTCCGCGGAGGCGGCCAGGTAACCGGCGCGCAGCCCGGCCAGCCCGTAGGCCTTGGAGAAGGTGCGCAGGATGGCCAGGTTGGGAAAGTCCGCCAGCAGCCCCACGCCCTCGTCGCCGGGCAGGGTGAATTCGCGGTAGGCCTCGTCCAGGACCACCAGCACGTGCGGGGGCACCCGGTGCAGGAACCCGACCAGCTCGCCGCGGTCCACCACCGTGCCGGTGGGATTGTTCGGGCTGCATACGATCACCGCGCGGGTGGCTTCGGTGACGGCGGCGGCCATGGCGTCCAGGTCGTGCCGTGCGGCGGCATCGAGCGGGATCTCGACGGCGGCCGCCCCGGCGGCGCCGACCAGGATCGGATAGGCCTCGTAGCTGCGCCAGGCGTAGATGACCTCGTCACCGGGGCCGGCGTAGGTGGACAGCAGCAGCTGCAGTAGGGCCAGCGAGCCGGCGCCGGCCAGCATCTGGCCCGGGTCCAGGCCGAGCCGGGCGGCGACAGTGGCCACCAGTTCGTCCCCGGCCAGGGACGGGTACCGGTTGGCACCCTTGCCGGCGGCGGCAATGGCCTCAAGCACGGCGGGGGAGGGCGGCACCGGGGACTCGTTGGAGGAGGCGATCCAGCGTACGGTGGCCTTGGCGGCGGACCGGGAGTAGCCCGGCAGCGAGGTAATGCCCGGGCGCGGCTGCGGGGCCGCAGCGGGACGGGAAGCGCCGGTCTGTACGCTCATGGTGTTCCTTCCAAAACTGGGACGGGGTTCGGGGTGCCGGCGAGCAACTGCGGGCCGGCCCGGCGCAGTCCGGCCACGCCCGCCACCCCCAGCAGCGCCATGGTGCGCCGGAACTGGGACACCAGCAGATCGGCCAGGTGGCCGACGCCGGCTTCGCCGCCGGCGGCCAGCGCCCACAGGTAGGGCCGGCCGACCATGGCCAGGTCGGCGCCCAGGGCCAGGGCGACGGCGATGTCGGCTCCGTGGCGGATGCCGGAATCGACGACGACGGCGAAGTCCTCGCCGACGGCCTGCCGGACCGGGGCGATCAGGTCCGCCGGCGCCACGGTCCGGTCCAGTTGGCGGCCGCCGTGGTTGGACAGGTGTACCCCGTCCACCCCGAAGTCCCGGGCCCGGACGGCGTCGGCCGGGCCCACCGGCCCCTTTAGCAGCAGCTTCCCGGGCCAGGCCGCGCGCAGCCCGGCCAACCCGGCCCAGTCCAGCGCCGGGTTGAACTGGGCGCCGATGTTTTCGATGGTGTACCCGTGCCCGCAGTCGGCTGCTCCGCCGGAAAGATTGGCGAACTCCAGGTCGGGGGCGCGCAGCAGCTTCGTCCAGTAGCCGGGCTTGGAGCCGATGTCCAGCAGGCTGGAGGCGGTCAGCCGGGGCGGGATGGTGAACCCGCTGCGCACGTCCCGCAGCCGGTTGCCGGGCACCGCCGTGTCCACCGCCAGTTCCAGGACCCGGTAGCCGGCGTCGGCCGCGCGGCGGATGAGGTCCAGGGTCCTGGCCCGGTCCTTCCACGCGTACAGCTGGAACCAGCGGTCGCCCGCCGGCTGCGCGGCCAGGTCCTCGAGCGAGGTGGTGGCCATGGTGGAGAGCACGTAGGGCAGGCCGGCTGCCGCCGCGGAGCGGGCCACGGCCGGCTCGCCGTCGGGGTTGATCATCCGGGTGAAGCCGGTGGGCGCGAAGCCCAGCGGCGCGGCCGCCGTCCGGCCCAGGAAGTCCGTGGCCGTGTCCGGGGCGCTGACGTCCGCCAGCACCGCCGGGGTGAACCGGTAACGGGCGAAGGCCTCGGTATTGCCGGCCAGGCTGAGTTCGGCGTCGGCGCCGCCGTCGATATAGTCCATCACCGTGCGGGGAAGCCGGCGGGCGGCCAGCCTCCGCAGGTCCTCGACCGTGTGGCAGCGGGCCAGTGCCCGCTCGGCGGCGGAGCCGGCCGGGAGCGTGAAGGAGACCAGGTCCAGCGCGCTGGAGAGTTTCATCCGGAGACCTCCGCGATTCTCGTTGTCTGCTGCCGGACGCTCATGGCAGCACCTTGCCCGGGTTCATGATCTGCTGCGGGTCCAGCGCCGCCTTGATCGCGGCCATGACCTGCACTCCCGGGCCGTGCTCCGCGGCGAGGGCGGCGAGCTTGCCCGTGCCGATGCCGTGTTCGCCGGTGCAGGTGCCGCCCATCGCCAGGGCACGGGCGACCAGGCGCTCGTTGACAGCCGTGGCCGCGGCCAGGGCCTGCCCGTCCCCGGGGGCCAGGACGAAGGCCAGATGGAAATTGCCGTCCCCGGCGTGCCCGGCGATCGGGGCGATGACGCCGGAGGCTGCGATGTCCGCCTGTGTGGCGGTGATGCACTCGGCGAGCCGGGAGATCGGCACGCAGACGTCGGTGGACCAGGTGGCCGCGCCGGGCACCAGCGCCTGGCAGGCCGGAAGTACGTCGGTGCGCGCCTGCCACAGCCGCTCCCGCTCCTGCGGCCCGCCGGCGGATTCGAAGCCGGTCCCGCCGTGTGCGGCGGCGATGGCCCGCAGCTGCCCGGCCTGCTCTGCCATGGAGCGGGGCGTGCCGTGGAATTCCAGGAACAGCGTCGCGGTTTCCGGCAGCGCGGTGACTGAAGTGGTGGCTGCATACGCGTTAATGGCGGCCATCATCGGCTCGTCCAGCAGCTCCATCCGGGCCACGGGGATGCCGGCCTGGACTGCTTCCTGGACCGTGAGCGTGGCGTCCTGGAGCGTGGGGAAGCTGCAGACCGCCGCGGAGACGGCCCGGGGCAGTCCGTGCAGGCGCACCGTGACCTCGGTGATGATTCCGAGCGTGCCCTCGGCGCCCACGAACAGCCGGGTCAGGTCGTATCCGGAGGCGGACTTGCGGGCACGGCCGCCGGTGCGGATGACCTCGCCGCCGGCCAGTACCACGGTCAGGCCCAGCACGTTCTCGCGCAGCGTCCCGTAGCGCACCGCCATGGTGCCGCTGGCACAGGTCGAGGCCATGCCGCCGAAGCTGGCGTCCACGCCCGGCCCGGCCGGAAACCACAGCCCGTGGGGCTGAAGCGCCGCGTTCAGCCGGCTCTTGAGCACGCCGGCCTGGACCGTCGCATCCAGGTCGGCCGCCCCAATACGCAGGATCCGGTCCATCGGGGACAGGTCGATGACCACCCACCCGGGCCGGGCGTTGGCGCCGCCCTCGAGCCCGGTGCCGGCGCCGGCCGGCACCATGGGGACCCCGTGCGCGGCGCAGATGCGCGCCGCGGCGGCCACGTCGTGAGTGGATGTGCAGCGTACGACGGCGTCGGCCGTCCCGTGCGGCAGGTGCGAGCGGTCGCGCGAGCGCTCCGCCCGGACGATCGGATCGACGGCGACCTTGCCGCCGAGCACCTGCTGCAGCTCGGCGACCGCCGGGTTGGTGCCGGGTCCGGAGCCGGGGCGCAGGTCCCCGACCTGGTCTGCAGCAGGAGCGGACGGCGTGCTCATGCCAGGACCTTGGACAGGAAGGCCTGGGTCCGGGCCTCGCGCGGATCCTCGAGCACCTGGCGCGGCTCCCCGCTTTCGACCAGGTAGCCGTCGGCCATGAAGTGCACCACGTCGCCGACTTCCTTGGCGAAGCCCATCTCGTGGGTCACCACGATCATGGTCATGCCCGAGGCCGCCAGCTGCACCATCACATCCAGCACCTCGCCGACCAGCTCCGGGTCCAGGGCGGAGGTCGGCTCGTCGAAGAGCATCACCGAGGGCTTCAGCGCCAGCGCCCGGGCGATGGCCACGCGCTGCTGCTGGCCGCCGGAGAGCTGGCCGGGGTAGTGGTTGCGCTTGTCCGCCAGCCCCACCCGGGCCAGCAGGGCCATGCCCTCCTCGACGACCTCGGCCCTGGGCCGGCGCTGGACGACGGCAGGGCCCTCGATCACGTTCTCCAGGGCGGTCCGGTGCGGGAAGAGGTTGAACTGCTGGAACACCATGCCGACCGAGGCCCGCTGCCGGGAGGTCTCGTGTTCCTTCAGCTCGCGCAGCCGGTTGCCGATGCGCCGGTAGCCGATCCGCTCGCCGTGCACCCACAGCTGGCCGCCGTCGATCTTTTCCAGGTGGTTGATGCAGCGCAGGAAGGTGCTTTTGCCCGACCCCGAGGGGCCCAGCAGGCAGGCGACCTCGCCGGCCTGCACGTCCAGGCTGATGTCCTTGAGCACCTCGACCTGTCCGAAGGACTTGCGCACCCCGCGGGCGCTGACAATCGGGTCATTCATTTGAGGGCCTCCAGTTCGACGGCGGGGGAGGAGCCGGCCGGCACGGGACCGGCCGCGGCTCCGGTACCGGCCGGGCCGGCGTCCCGGGACGCCTTGGCCGGGCGCACCGGGGTGAAACCGCGTTCGAAGTGGCGCTCGACGTAGTACTGGCCCACCGAGAGCACCGCGGTCACGGCCAGGTACCAGATCGCGGCGACGATCAGCAGCGGAATGGTCTGGAACGTGCGCGAGTAGATGATCGACACCGAGGTCAGCAGCTCGCTGTAGCCGATGACGATCACCAGCGAGGTGTACTTGAGCATGCCGATGGTCTCGTTGCCCGTGGGCGGGATGATCACGCGCATCGCCTGGGGCAGCACCACCCGGCGCATGGTCTGGGCCCGGGACATGCCGATGGCCTTGGCGGCCTCGGTCTGGCCCTGGGGGATGGCCCGGATGCCGGAGCGGACGATCTCGCCCATGTACGCGCCTTCGTTCAGGCTCAGCCCGAGCAGCGCGGCCGTGAAGGGCGAGATCACGGCGTTGGTCGGGATCTCGAAGAAGCTGGGGCCGAACGGGATGCCGATGACGATCTTGGGCACCAGGGCGGCCATGAAGAACCAGAACAGTAGCTGGACCATCAGCGGGGTGCCGCGGAAGAACCAGGAGTAGGCCCAGGCCGCGTAGGACAGGACGGGGTTGGCCGAGAGCCGGCAGACCGCCACGACGATGCCCAGCACGATGCCGATGGCCATGGACAAGGCGGTGAGCAGCAGGGTCTTGCCCAGCCCGGAGAGCACCTGCGGGGCGAAGAGGTACTGGCCGACGACGTCCCACTGGAAGCGCTCGTTGGTGAACATCGAGTACACGACCAGGGCGGCGGCGGCCAGCACCACGACCGCCGCCGCCCAGCGTCCGGTGTACCGGGCGGGCAGGACGGGCAGGTCTTCGTCCTGCCGGGAGGATGCGGGCCTGGTCATTCGGTGACCCCGTTGATCGGGAACTCGTCGACGGCATGGTCGGCCATCTCGTACTTGGCCAGGATCTTCCCGTAGCTGCCGTCGGCCTTCAGTTCGCCCATGGCCTTCTGCACGGCCTCGGTCAGCTGCCTGCTGTCCTTGGGGAAGACGATGCCGAAGGCCAGGTCCTGGTAGCGCGGACCCTGGACCAGCTGGCCCTTGCTTTCGGCGGCAATGACCGAGCCGGAGGTCGAGTCCACCAGGAATGCGTCCACGCGCCCGCTCTGCACGGCCAGCACGGCCTGGTTCTGGCCGGCGTAGATGGTCACGTTCAGCGGTGCCTTGCCGGCCGCCTTGCACTTTTCGGACTGCTCGGCCGCGTCGGCGTCTTCGGTGGTGCCCTTGACGATCCCGACGGCCTTGCCGCACAGGTCGTCGAGGGTCTTGAGGGATTCGGCGTTGGCCGCGGCCGTCATGATGCCGCCGCCGGCGGAGAAGTAGTCGACGAAGTCCACCTGCTTCTGCCGTTCCACGGTGTCGGACATGGCGGACATGGCCATGTCGTAGCGGCCCGAGACCAGGCCGGGGATGATCGCGTCGAAGGCGATGTTGTTGAACTTCAGCGTCACGCCCAGCTGCTTCTCCAGCTCATCGGCGATGTCCCGGTCGATGCCGACGATGGTGGTGCCGTCGGTGTCGAAGGACTCGAACGGCGGGTACTCGACGTTGCTGGCGACGTTGATGGTACCGGCCTTCTGGATGTCCTCGGGCAGCTGGGCGAACAGGGGCGCCTTTGCCCCTGCGGCCTCCGCCGCTGAAGTGGCCGCGGACCCGCTGCCGGCATCGGCGCTGCCGGAACAGCCGGCCAGGGCCAGTGCTGCGGCCAGGGCCGCAGTGGCCAGGACGGGCTTGCGGACGGAGAGAGCCGAAATAGCCATTTTCCTACACTCCTGGATAATCATCTGGTACGCGGAAAAGCTTGATTACTGGTATTCGGAAATGACGGTTGCATTCCGAATTCTCCTCAGCATAAGGATAAAGTGAGCGCCGCCACAACCCCGATTTATTCCATTCCGGTAACCGTGTGTACTGGGTCCGCCGGGCAGGCGGATTCCTTGGAATCATGCGGAATTTGGGCAGGAGCGAGCGCGCGGCGGCGTTTCGAAATTGGGTAATTCAATGCCCGGTCCGGTAATTCCCGGCTCCCGGTTTTCCCGGAAAGCCGGTTTCCGGGTTATTGTCGGGTAAGCACAATTCCGGGGTTATGCCGGGGAAATCCGGGGGCCGCCCGGCGGGTGGTTTCTTCCTATTCCTCCCCGCCCAGCGCGCGCTCCACGGCGTTGACGACGGCGCCGCTGTGCACCAGCTCCAGCGCCGTGCGTACCCGCGGGTACATCACCACGTCCTTGCGGATGTGGTCCACCGGCCGGCCGTCGGCCGACTTCGAGGACCGCACCAGCTCCAGCACGGCCCGGCTGGCCGGCGCCACGGTGGCCGAGGCGGTGTCCGGCCGGGCCAGCCGCAGTTCCAGGGCCTGGCAGGCCATCAGCAGTTCGATCCCGACCACCGTCTCGATGTTGGCCACCACCTGCCGGGCGTGCCGGCCGGCATTGTTGGCCATGGAGACGTGGTCTTCCTGGTTGGCGCAGGTGGGGATCGAGTCCACGCTGTCCGGGTGCGAGAGCGTCTTCGAATCCGAGACCAGCGCGGCGGCCAGGTACTGCGGGAGCATGTAGCCGCAGTCGATGCCGGTCTGTTCGCTGTCGATGAGCATGTCCGGCAGGCCGCGGTTCAGGGTCCCGTCGTCGAGCCTAAAGAGCCGGCGCTCGGTGATGTTGCCGATCTCGGTGACCACAATGGAGATGAAGTCCGCGGCGAAGGCCACGTACTCGGCGTGGAAGTTGCCGCCGGAGACGGCCTTCAGGCTCCGGCCGGCCGGCAGCGACGGGAAGATCAGCGGGTTGTCGGTGGCGGCATTGATTTCGTTGTCGATAATCCCGGCCGCGAACTCCAGGGTGTCCTTGACCGGGCCGAAGACCTGCGGCACGCAGCGCAGCGAGTAGGCATCCTGCGGCGGTTGGCGCACCGGGTCCGCCTCGGCGCTGCCGTCCACCAGGGTGCTGCCGGCCAGCAGCTGCCGGATCCGCGCGGCCACCTCGATCTGGCCTTTCTGCCCGCGCGCCTGGTGCAGTTCGGCGATAAAGGCGTCACCGAAGCCCATCAGCGCCTCGATGGTCATGGCGGCGGTGACCTGCGCGGTCTCCAGCAGGTTCTGTGCATCGAACAGGGCCAGGGCCGCCTGTGCACACGAGAAGGAGGTGCCGTTGAGCAGGGCCAGCCCGTCCTTGGCGCCCAGCGGCAGCCGGTCCAGGCCGGCGGCGGCCATGGCGGCCTTGCCGCTGACCACGGCGCCCTCCAGCAGGGCCTCGCCCGAATCCGCCTCCTCGTCCCCGCCGGTGTGGGAGCGGGTCATGACAATGGCCACGTGGGCCAGCGGGATCAGGTCCCCGGAAGCGCCCAGGGAACCGTACTCGGGGATGGCGGGGCAGACGCCCCGGTTGAGCATTTCGGCCAGGGTGGTGACGATTTCCGGCCGGATGCCGGAATACCCCTGGACCAGGCTCACGATCCGGATGAACATGGTCGCCCGCACCACTTCCTCGTCCACGTACCGGCCGACGCCGGCGGCGTTGGAGAGCACCAGCCGGCGGGAGAGCTCGGCCGCGTCGGAGGCCTTGTCGAAGGCCCTGCGCCCGGCCAGGGAACCGAAGCCGGTATTGATGCTGTAGATCGGCGCCGTCGGCTGGCCGGCTTCCATCTGCTCCACGACGGAGCCGAGCCAGGCCCGGCTCGGCTCCATCCGGGCCGGCACCTCGTCCGCGAGCTGCACCGGCCGGCGGAACCGCGCCACCTGGATCAGGTCCTCGAGCGTGGCACGCTCGGCGCCGACGACGACGGGCGCTTCAGTGACGGTTTGCGTATTCATCGGCAATCTCCCTGGTTGATTGGAAACCGGTGGCGGATTCGAGCGACCCGGCAAGGTTCCGCGCGGCCTGCTCGAGGGTCTTCAGCGTTGAGTTGATCCAGGCCTTGGAGCCGCAGCGGCTTTCGGGACCGGCGACATTGAGCGAGCAGACCACCTCGCCGCGGCAGAACACCGGGACGGCCACGGATACCGACCCCGGGTCCAGTTCGCCGCGCGAGACCACCCGGCCGGCGGCACGGATCTGCGGCAGGCCGGCCTGCACCTGTTCGGCCGTCGGGGTGTTGTCGGTGAACCGTGGCAGCTGCCGGTCCAGCACCTGCCGGATCACATCGGGCGGAGCCCAGGCCAGCAGCACCCGCTGCCCGGCCCCGGCATGCAGCGGCAGCAGCTCGTTGACGGCGAAGCTGTACTTGAGCGACTTCTCCGGCTCGGCCCGGCGCAGGCACATCGCCTGGGCACCCACGCGGATGATCAGCACGGCGGTCTCGCCCACGGCGTCGACAATGTCCTTGAGCACCGCCGTGCCCACTTCGGCCAGGTGCGACTGCACGTAGTGCCGGCCGGAGAGCTCCAGCAGCGCCCGTCCCGGCCGGTAGCGGCCGCCGTCTTCCTGCACGAAGCCGTGCTCCTTGAGCGTCTTGAAGTACCGGTAGGTGGTGCTCTGCGGAATGCCGAGCTTGCCGGCGATGGCGTCCACGGTGGCATCGCCGCTGGCGGCGACCTCGGCCAGGATTGCCAGCCCCCGTTCGAATGACGTCAACCCAACCCCCTCTCTTCCGGAACGGCATTGCAGCGATGCTCCACTGCAGGACACGGCCCCGGCAATTGACGTTCCCACATTATGAGAATCGCATTTAGGGCCGCTCCCAAATCCCATTACGTTGAGGCCATCCACCGCCGCATCGGGAAGTGAGGCCTGAATGAGAACCGACCTGCCTGCCGCCGCAGCCCCAGTCATCGCCGACGACCCCTATTCGGACGCGAACCTGGCCGACCCCTACCCGCTCTTCGACCGGATGCGCGAGGCCGGGCCCGGGGTCTGGCTGGAAAAGTACGGAGTGCCGGCCTTCGCGCGCTTCGACGCCTGCAAGGACATCCTCGACGACCACGCCACCTTCATCTCCGGCGCCGGGGCGGGACCGAAGAACCTGCACCACGAACCGTCCTGGCGGCCGCAGGGGATCATGGAATCCGACCCGCCGGTCCACACCGCCATGCGCCACGCCATCGGCGGGGTGATCTCGCCCAAGGGCACCCGCGCGCTGCGCGGACAGTTCCAGGAATTCGCCGACGAGCTGGTGGAGCGGATGCTCCAGCTGGGCGGGTTCGACGCCGCCACCGACTTCGCGCAGGAGTTCCCGCTGCGGGTGTTCGGCGACGCGGTGGGGATCCCGCGCGAGGGCCGGGCAGAGAACCTGCTCGCCCTGGGCGCCATGAACTTCAGCACCTTCGGCCCCGATGATGAGCGGTCCAAGGAATTCTTCCGCCGCGGTGCCGGCACCAATGACTGGGCCATGGCCAACACCGCCCGCGAGCGGCTGGCGCCGGGCAGCATGGGCGCGCAAATCTGGGATTACGCGGACCGCGGCGAGATCACGGCACAGCAGGCGGCGCTGCTGGTGCGGGCCATGCTCTCGGCCGGGCTGGACAGCACCATCCTGGCCATCGGCAACACCATGCTCTGCCTGGCCCGGCATCCGGGGCAATGGGCCAAGGTCCATGCCAACCCGCGGCTGGCCAGGTTCGCCATCGACGAGTCCTTCCGCTTCGAGTCCCCCTTCCAGTCTTTCTTCCGCACCACCGGCCGGCCGGTGTCCTTCCACGGCCTCGACCTGGCCGCGGACACCAAGGTGGCTGTCTTCGTGGGCGCGGCCAACCGCGACCCGCGCCGCTGGGGCCCGGACGCGGACGAGTACAAGGTCGAGCGCCAGGCCGGCGGGCACCTGGGCTTCGGCATGGGCATCCACCAGTGCGTGGGCCAGCCCATCTCGCGGCTGGAAATGGAGGTGCTGTTCACCACCCTGGCGCAGCGCGTGAAGGCGATCGAGCTCACGGCCGAGCCGGTGCCCTTCCTGCACAACACGCTGCGCGGCTGGGACTCCATCCCGGTCCGGATCGTCCCCGCCTAACCTGCCTGTTTACTTAGCCCGGGGACGGTACTACATTGGTGCACCTCCTGCGCATGGAGTCCCGGAAAGGAACACTGCACATGACACCCACCCCAAAGCAGCCCGTAACCGAACAGAGCGTGAAGGTGCGCCAGGTTAGCCACTACCAATTCAGCTGGGTGGCAGGCGATGGCGGCGCACCGGGTACCTGGACGCTGCAGCTGGTGCTTGACGAAGGCGCATGGGAGGAGATCCTGACGGTCAGTGCCGACGACGCCGACAACCTGCAGGACCTGCTGGCCAGCGCAGGGACCGTGTTCTATGACGTCAGCCGCAAGACCTTGATGTTTGGCACCACCGCGGCGGGCCAGTAACCCGGTAACGGAGGATTCCGGCCCGGCGTAGCCGGCGCCGGGCCCGGCACTTCGAATCGTTACCGCGAAACCTTTACCAGCATGCTGTCGAAGGCTACCTTGGGTTCAAGTCATCCCCATTAGCCCCGGCGCCCCGAAGACCGCTCGGAGGGTTGCCGGAGGGAAGAACGTACGGTGCTGATTTCAGTCCTGCAGGAGCGGGCGCCGGAAGAAACCCGGGTCGCCCTCGTTCCGGCCGCCGTGGCGAAGCTGGCCGCCGCCGGGCACCGCGTGCTGATCGAGCCCGGCGCGGGGGAGCGGGCGGGCTTTGGCGACCTGGAGTACGTGCAGGCCGGCGCGCAGATCGCCGCGCAGGGCCCGGAACGTGCGGACCTGGTGGTGTCCGTCCGGCCGCCGGCGGCGGAGGTCGCGGCCAGGCTGCGCCGCGGCACGGCCAGCATTTCCTTCCTGCCGGCGGCCCAGTGCCTGGACCTGGTCCGCCGGCTGGCCGACGGGGGCATCGCCTCCTTCGCTTTGGAGCTGGTGCCCAGGATTTCCCGCGCCCAGTCCATGGACGCCTTGTCGTCGCAGGCACTCCTTGCCGGCTACCGCTGCGCGATCGTGGCCGCGGACATGCTGCCGCGCCCGTTCCCGCTGAACATGACGGCGGCCGGCACGCTGCAGCCGGCGCAGGTTCTCGTCCTCGGCGCCGGCGTCGCCGGGCTCCAGGCGATCGCCACCTGCAGGCGCCTCGGCGCCATCGTCAAGGCCTACGACGTGCGGGCGGCCGCGGCGGAGGAAATCCGCTCCGTCGGCGGCAAGCCCATCGAGCTCGACCTGGAAACCCTGGAGGGCGGCGGCGGGTATGCGCGCGAGATGACGGCGGACCGGGCGCGGCGGCAGCAGGAGCTGCTCGGCCCGCACGTGGCCGCCGCCGACGTGCTGATCACCACGGCGGCGGTTCCCGGCCGGCAGGCCCCGCGCCTGGTCACCGCGGACAGCGTCCGGATGATGAGGCCGGACGCCGTCGTGATCGATCTGGCGGCCGAATCCGGCGGAAACGTGGAAGGCTCCGTGCCGGGCGAAACCGTGCGGATCGGCAAGGTGCGGGTTTGGGGCGGCAGCAATGTCCCGGGCCAGATGCCCGGCCCCGCCAGCCAGCTGCTGGCCCAGAACATCGTGAACCTGATCGGGCTGCTCACCGGCCGCGAGGGCGGATTCAGCGCCGACTTCGAGGACGAGATCGTCGCGGCGGCCTGCGTTACCTACGGCGGGCAGGTCCGCCACGCACCCACGCAGGCACTCCTCCGGGAGCGCCTGGACGCCGAAGGGCCCCCGCAATGAACGAGGCAGTTGTCTGGCTGACCATCCTGGCGTTGAGCATCTTCGTCGGCATTGAGGTCATCTCGAAGGTTTCGTCCACGCTGCACACTCCGCTGATGTCCGGGACGAATGCCATCCACGGCATCATCCTGATCGGCGCGATCGTCGTCGCCGGGACGGCGGATTCGACGCCGGTGCTGGTGCTGGGCCTGGCCGCCACCGTGCTGGCGGCGGTCAACCTGGTGGGCGGCTTCGTGGTGACCGACCGGATGCTCAAGATGTTCTCCGCCCCGAAACAGGCGCGGGACAAGGCACCGGTGAAGCCGCCGAAGGAGGAAGAGCGGGCATGATCCCGGTCTGGGTGCAGGTGCTGTACCTGTTCGCCGCGGTCTGCTTCATCCTCGCGCTCAAGGGCCTGTCCTCGCCGAAGACGGCGCGGCGCGGGAACCTGCTCGGTGCCGGCGCCGCCGTGGTGGCCACCGCGGCCGTTTTCTTCGAACGGCCCCTGGACAATATCGTCCCCATCCTGGTGGCGGTCGGCGCCGGTACGGTGCTCGGCGCCGTGGGGGCCCGGCGTGTGCAGATGACCCAGATGCCCCAGCTCGTGGCACTGTTCAACGGTGTGGGCGGCGGGGCCGCTGCCATTGTGGCGGTCCTGGAGCTGAACGGCCTCGCCGGGGACGCCGGGGCCCCGCCGGTGGTGGCGGGGGCGGCTGCCTTCACCGCCGCGGTCGGTTCGGTCAGCTTCGCCGGCTCCGTGGTGACCTTCGCCAAGCTGCAGGGGCTGATGACCACCAGGCCGGTGGTCTTCCCCGGCCTGCCGCTGCTCTTCGGGGCGGCGCTGCTCGCTGCCGTCATCACCGCGCTGCTGGCGGCGGTCGGCCCGGGCCGGATGTCGGGGGCCGCGCTGGCCGCGCTGGGACTGCTGGCCGGGGTGCTGCTGGTGCTGCCCGTGGGCGGCGCGGACGTGCCCATCGTCATCTCGCTGCTGAATGCGTTCACCGGAATCACTGTCGCGGCCGGCGGCTATGTGCTGGGCAATGTCCTGCTGCTGATCGCCGGGACCCTGGTCGGCGCCTCCGGCACGCTGCTGACCGTCCTGATGGCCCGGGGCATGGGCCGGTCCGTGCTCAACACGCTGTTCGGCGCGCTCAAGGGCGGCTCGACGCTCGGCGCCGGCACGGCGAGCGACCGGCCGGTGCGCTCGGCCGGGCCGGAGGATGTCGCCATCATGCTCGGCTATGCCAGCCGGGTCATCATCGTCCCCGGTTACGGCCTGGCCGTGGCCCAGGCCCAGCACGCGCTGCGCGAACTGGGGGACGTGCTGATGGAGCGGGGCGTCGAAGTGGACTATGCGATCCATCCGGTGGCGGGACGTATGCCCGGGCACATGAACGTCCTGCTGGCCGAGGCCCAGGTTCCGTACGAGCAGCTGGTCGAGATGGACGAGATCAACCCCGAGTTCAAGCGCAGCGACGTGGTGCTGGTAGTCGGCGCCAATGACGTGGTGAACCCGGCGGCGAAGACAACCCCGGGCGCCCCGATCTACGGCATGCCGATCCTGCAGGTCGACGACGCCAAGCAGATCGTGTTCATGAAGCGCTCCATGCGCCCGGGCTTTGCCGGCATCGAGAACGAGCTGTTGTTCGATCCGAAGACCACGCTGCTCTTCGGCGACGCGAAGGAGACGATGGAAAAGCTGCTCAGCGCGGTCAAGGCGCTCTAAGCGCCTGCCCTCCTTGGCAAACAAACATCAAACGTCTAATGTTTTTCCATGCCTTCGGAAACCGCTCTTGCTTCAGCCGGCGACGCCACCGCCCACACCTCCGGCGGGGCCCCGGGCGAAATTCCCGCGCCCGAACCCAGGGAGCACGTCCCGGCCCCGCGCCGGCGGGCAGTGCTGGCGGCCGCCGCCGTCGTCCTCATCGGGCTGAACCTGCGCGCCGGGATCGCCAGCGCCGCGGCGCTGTACCACGACCTGCAGCAGCTGCTCGGCTACGGTCCGGTCATCGCCGCCTTGCTGCCCTCGATTCCGGTGCTGTGCTTCGCGCTCGCCGGCGCGGCCACCGCCTGGCTGGTCCGGCGCGTCGGGCTGGAACGGTCGATCGCCCTGGCGCTGGTGCTGCTGACCGCGGGGCTGGCCGTGCGCGCCGTCGAGTCGGTGGGCATGGTGCTGGCCGGCACCGTCGTGGGCATGTCCGGCCTGGCCATCTGCAACGTGGCGATGCCCTCCTATATCCGGCAACACCACGCCCGCCGCACCTCCGCGATGACCGGCGTCTACACGATCACCATGTCCGTCGGTGCCACCGCGGCCGCGGCGGTCAGCGTGCCGCTGGCGGCGCAGCTGGCCGCCGCGACGCTGGGCCTGGCCGCCTGGGCGCT
>NZ_JBHTML010000040.1:0-26065 GCF_042679445.1 Arthrobacter sp. GCM10027362 | reverse complement strand
CTGGGCCCTTCCGACGGGCCCCAGCGCGGAGAACCTCGCCAGATAGGCATCCGCCGCGGCGCCGTCCCCGGCTAGGGCGGCCGTGTAGGCGCCGGCGGCCAGGGCCGGCGGCAGCAGCCGCTGGGAGTCGGCCACTTCCAGTGCCTCGATGGCGGTCTTCAGCAGGCTCAGCCCGGCCTCGTACCTGGCTTGGCCAACTGCCGCCGCGGCCGCCGCCAGGCTGGCGGCCGCACCGAGCTGGACCTGGCTGCCGGAAACGGACCCCGGAAAGGCCGCCAGGACCTCGTGGATTCCGAGCGTACTGCCCTGCCGGATCAGGCCCAGCACGTGGGTGGCCGCAACGGCTTCGCAAAACGGCAGCAACCGCGCGCCCCGGCGCCGCAGCATGTCCAACGCCCGGGCACTCAGCCGCGTGCCGGATTCAACGCGTCCGGTGGCGATGCGGATCTCCGCCGCGAGGACCTTGGCGGCCAGCGTGCATTCGGCGAATCCTTCCGGCTGGCTGCCGATGGCGGCGAGCCCGGCCTCTGCCGGGCCGTAGTCTCCTTCGGCCACTTTCACGGCCAGCCGCATCAGCTGCACCCCGGTCCTCGACCAGGCGGCCAGGCGTGCGTACCTGCCGCCGGAGTCCGAGGCGGCGATCCGCTCGATTGCCTCCGACCACCGGCCGGCGATCTCCTCGAGGGTCTCCGGTCCCTTCCCCTGCATCCATAGCCGGACCCTGAGCAGGGTGGCCGAGCCGGCGGTCAGCAGGTCCCGGGATTGTTCGAGCAGGCCTGCCGTGGCCGCGGCGGCCCGGCCGTAGTCTCCGCTGTCGGCGTATGCCCGCCCGATCTGGACCTGCGCCGCCGCCCGGTACACGGCCGACTTCACCGCGGTGGCCGCCCTGAGGGCCATCCGGCTGTCCAAGCCGTCATTGGCCAGCCTGGCCGCGCGCAGCAGCAGCCGGTCGGGTACCTCGAGCCCGCGGTCCAGGGACCAGTCCACCTGCCGCAGCAGGGATTCCCCCGCCGGCCCGCCGCTACCCGTGGCGGCGACGATCCGCCCGCGCAGGCGCAGGCTCCGGCTGGCCGGTATCCGGTTGCGGACCACCTCCGCATACAGCGGGTGGGCAGTGCGCACCAGCCGCCGGGCGTCCTCCGAAACCGTAATGACCCCGGCTTCGACCAGTTCATCCAGGCAGGCGCCCGCCGTGGTGCCCAGCAGCACCGGCAACGGCAGCGGTTCGGCCAGGGCGATGGTTTCCAATGCTTCCCGGGCCCCTGCGGAATGGTTGCCCAGCTGCGCCTGGACCAGGTCGGCCAGGCGTGCCCCGGGCGGGCCGGGTTCTCCCGTCAGCACCCAGACGCCGTTGTGCTCGGCCAAGGCTCCGCTGCGCCTGGCCTGGGCCAGCAGCGCCAGGACGAACAGCGGGATCCCCCCGGCTGCGTCCCGGAGCGCCGCACTGCTGCTGGCCAAAACCGGGCCGCCCAGGACGGTGCGGCAGAGCCGGTCCGCTTCGGGCCGGTCCAGCGGCCGCAGCGTATGCCGCGTGAGGAGCTGGTCCGCTGCCAGGGACAGCAGTTCCCGGGGCGCTGCAGGCTTGGTCCTGCCCAAGGCCAGCAGCTTGGCTGCACCGGAGGAGACCAGCTGCGCGACCAGGACCGCACTGTTGTCGTCCAGGTCCTGGACGTCGTCGATGACCATCAGCACGGGTTTGCCGTCGGTGCTCGAGCGGCGCATGCCTGCCATCAGCGAGCGCATGGCAGCTAGGACCGAGTCCGCTTCGCTGGCCGTCATCGGTCCCAGGTGCGGCACCAGCGCGCCGAAGGGGATTCCGGTCAGCTCCGGGCCTGCATGGATCCACAGCGGATGCACTGCATCGCCCAGGCCGGCCACAACTGCCTGGGCCACGGCGGACTTTCCCATGCCTGGTTCCGCGACCAGCAGCGCACCGCCCCCGGGGCCGAGGATGCTGGCCCGCACTTCAGCCAGGACGTCCTCGCGTCCCACCAGCAGGCCGGATCCGAATTCCTCGATCATGGCCGCCCCCTAGGCCAGGACTTCGCGCAGCTCGGCGCGGCCCGAGACCTGGAGCCGGCTGTAGATCTTCCCGAGGTGCCAGTCCACCGTCCGCGGCGAGAGGTGCAGTTCCTTGGCCAGCGACGTGCTGCTGCGGCCCTGCCCGGCAGCCAGGGCCAGGTTCCGTTCGAAATCGCTCAGTTCCTCGATGCGCCGCCGCGTGCCCCGGTAGCGGTCAAGCTTGCGGAAGGCTTCGCGCTGGAAAGTCCGTGCGCGGCGCCGGTCCGATTCGTCCGACGGCATCTGTCCGGCTGATTCCGCCAGCTCGTAGGCCAGCAGGTCGTTGCCTTCGCGCCGGGCCAGCTCGCAGGCCTGAAGCAGCAGGCCTGCCTTTCCCTGCACCCGGCCCGCCGCCAAAAGATGGAACATCCGCGCCAGCGGCCAGTCCGCCGTTTCGGTGCATTCGGCCAGCCGGCGGGCCGACGGCAGGTCTCCGAGCCGTGCCGCGGTTCCGAGGTACAGCGGTACCGCCGAGGCCAGGCCCCGGGCGGCTGCCTGGGCGGCGCGCCCGTTCAGTTCGGCGACCGCTTCCGTGCGGCGGCCCAGCCGTGCTTCCGCGGCAATCCGGAAATAGTCCGAGCCTGCCCGGACCTGCCACGGCCCGGTCTGCCTGGCTTGGGCATGGGCCTGCAGGTACTGCCGGGCCCGCGCCTGGTCCCCGCCCAGCACGCAGGCATACGCCGCGGCCGCCAGCCCCAGCGGCAGCACTCCGGACGGGTCGGCAACCCGAAGCTGCGCAATGGCGCCTTCGAGTGCTTCGAGCCCCTGGCCGTCCCGGCCGCAGAGGATGTGCAGCAGGCCCGCGGCGAGCTCTTCGGCCACGCCGGGCGCGGCACCGAACAGCCTCATCCTCCCGTCCAGCATGTCCGCACAGCGGCCCCACATGCCCAGGGCCAGGTAGACCGCGAAAACGTCGCCGCGTACCTGCTCCCGTTCGGCCGGCACCAGTCCGGGCGCGGACAGGCCGGCCTCCAGCTGCTCCGCAATCTCCACCGCCTCGGCGGCCCGTCCGGTCAGCGAACAGGCTGCCGCCAGCAGCGAACCGAACCGGAGCCATTCGGGCAGGTCCAGGCTCCGGTCGGCGAAAGCCTCGGCAGCCTGCGGCGGCAGCTGCGCGAACCTTCCGGCGAAAGCCGCATCTTCCGCTTCGGCCAGCACCAGTTCCCGGCGCATGGTCCGCAGGTCTTCGGCGCTGGTTCCGGCCGGTGGGCCCTGGAGCAGCCGGCCCAGTTCCTGCAGCACGCCCCCGGCGGCAGCTGCGGATCCGGGGCCGGCCCGCAGGGCGCGGTGGCGCTCAAGCTGCAGCCGTGCCCACGTCAGGGTGCCGGCGCCTGGCAGCACGCGTTCGACGGCTTGGACGGCCGCCAACGGGTCGCCCAGGGCACCGAGCGCGCGGGCTTCCTCCAGCACAAACTCAGGATCCCGGCTGCTGCCGGGAACACACCGGACAAAACGCAGGGCCGCAGTCCGGTCCTGGAGCCGGTTCGCCAACCGGGCCGCGTCCAAGGCGCCCTGCCGGTCCAGTATCCCGGTGCTGTCCAGGCCCCAGCCGGCGAACTGCAGCGCGGCCGGCGGCGGAAGTTCCGCCGGCCGGATGTCCCCGGCCACGGACCTCCACAGTTCCAGGCGCCGGCCCGGCTGCACCAGCTGGCGCAGGACGGCTGCGACCAGGGGGTGCTTCAACCCCACCATGGCCGGCCGGGCGGCGGAGACGTCCAGGACATCCAGGTCCTGGAGTTCGTCCAGGACGTCTGCCTCCCCCCGGTCCTGCAGCAGCTTCAGCGGCAGTTCGGCGGCGAAAGCGAGCAGCTCAAGAACGCTGCGCTGCCGGGGCGTGAAAGCGCCCAGCCATGAACGCACGACGTCGACGACGGCACCCGAATGGACCACGCGGCCGGCCAGCACCCACACCCCGTCACGCTGCACCAAGGTGCCCGCGCTGCGCTGTTCCAGCGCCAGCAGCCGCAGGAAGCGCGGATTGCCTGCGGTGAGTTCCCACAATCCGGACACGGCGGCCCGGGACACCCGCCCGCTCAGCAGCGCCTCGACAAACCGTGCGGATTCCTCCCGGCTGAAATTCCCAAGGTCCAGCCGAAGCAGTTCCCCGCCGGACCACATCCGGGCGAACTGTGCCGCCACGCCCGAGAATCCGGTGACGCTGATCATGAGCTTTGCCATCCGGGCCCGGGCCAGCTGAGTCAGGACCGTCGCGGTCATGCTGTCCAGGTCCTGGGCATTGTCCACCACGATCAGCAGCTTCCGGCCCGCGGCGCGCTCGACCAGCAGCCGGGAAGCCTCCTGCAGCACCATCACGGGATGGTCCTGCACGTCCCCGGCCGCTTCGCTGAGCAGGAAGCCCAGGGCCCCGAACGGCAACCGGGCCGTGGCTGCGCTGCCGCGCACCTGGACGACGCAGGCGTTGCCAAAGTGCTGTTCGACAATGTGCTGCGCCATCGTGGTTTTCCCGACCCCTGCGGCGCCCACGAGCAGGATTCCCGCCCCCGCCGCCGACTGCAACGCCTGGCAGGCTCCTTCGACCAGGTCTTCGCGCCCGATGAACTGCCCGGGCCAGGGCTGCACTATCCGCAGGGTCCTCCCCGATCCCCGCCGGCCTTCCCCCTTGGCCCGGCCCCCCTCATGCAAAGACAATGCGACATTAGCCATACCACTCCCCCAAAGAACGGCATCCATCACAAGCTGCAGTTCCGACGGCGGTACGGACCTTACGGTTAGGCGACGCCGGCCCGTACCAGGCGCGCCGGCGGCTACCGGCGTCCATCGAAAGCATGTGCGAGTACAACTACATATATGTGAGTACAACTACATATAAGTAGGGACGCCGCGGCGTTGGATCAAGGCAGGGCCAGAACTTCCCCAAGCTTTTCCCAAGAAGGTGCGGGCAGGGTTTCCGCTACGGATGCGGGCACCCTCCGGAGGCGAGGAGGGCTTCCTCCAGCGCCACCCAGGCGAGCATTGCGCATTTGACCCGTGCCGGATAACGCGACACCCCGGAAAACGCCGCGGCATCGCCGAGCAGTTCCTCGTCCGCCTCGACGGCACCGCGCGAACGCATGACCTCGCGGAAGTTGTCGACCAGCTGGAACAGGTCCTGCCGGTCCAGGCCCACGGCCATGTCATGCAGGACGGACGCGGAAGCCATCGAGATGGAGCAGCCCTGTCCTTCCCAGCTGAGCCCGGAGATGGTCAGGTCGTCGCCGGAGGCATGCACCGAGGCGCGCAGGGTGATCTCGTCCCCGCAGGTGGGGTTGAGCATGTGGGACTCCCCGACCCGGTCTCCGGCCGGGGCCTCCGCCAGCCCCGCCCCGTGGCGGGCCCTGGCATGGTCCAGAATGATCTGCTGGTAGAGCTGCTGCAGGTCCGAACTCACTTCGCCACTCCAAAAAACCTGCGCACGCCGGCCACTGCATCCAGGAGCGCATCCACATCCTCGGTGGTGTTGTACAGGTAGGTGCTGGCCCGGGTGGTGGAGACCAGGCCCAGCCGGCGGTGCAGCGGCTGGGCACAGTGATGGCCCACCCGCACGGCAATGCCCTGGTCATCCAGGAACTGGCCCACGTCATGGGAGTGCACGCCGTCGACGTCGAAGGCGGCCAGGCCGATCCGCTCGATGCCGGCCCCGGGCCCGACGACGCGGACGCCCTCGATCGCCTCGAGCCCGGCAACCAGGCGCTGGCCGAGGTGCGCCTCCCAGGCGTGGATCCGGTCCATGCCCGTCTCGGCCAGGTAATCCACCGCGGCGGCCAGCGCCACCGCCTGGGAAATTTTCTGCGTCCCGGCCTCGAAGCGCTGCGGTGCCGGCAGGTACTCTGCCTGCTCCATCGTGACGGTGGTGATCATGGAGCCGCCGGTGAGGAACGGGGGCATGGCATTGAGCAGCCCGGCCTTGCCGTAGAGCACGCCGACGCCGGTGGGGCCGAGCATCTTGTGGCCCGAAAACGCGGCAAAGTCCACGTCCAGTGCCTTCACGTCCACCGGCAGGTGCGGCACCGACTGGCAGGCATCCAGGACCACGAAGGCATCGTGCTCCCTGGCCATTGCCACCAGCGTGTCCACCGGGTTGATGGTGCCAAGGACGTTGGAGGCATGCGTGAAGGCGAGGATCCTGGTGCGCGGGCCGATGATGCGCGCCGCCTCCTCGAGCCGCAGCGCCCCGTCGTCGTCCACCGGAATGTAACGGAAGGTGGCGCCGGTGCGGAAGGCGAGCTCCTGCCAGGGAATCAGGTTGGCGTGGTGCTCCATCTCGGTGGCCACTATCTCGTCCCCCGGGCCCAGCCGGAACCGTTCCGCGGCCGCTCCCCCGCGCCCGGCGCTGGCATTGGAGAAGGCGTAGGACACCAGGTTGATGGCCTCGGTGGCATTGGAAGTCCAGATGATTTCGTCGCCGCGGGCGCCGACGAAGCGGGCCACGATCCCCCGGGCCGCTTCGAAGACCTCGGTGGCCTCCACTGCCAGATAGTGCGCACCGCGGTGCACGGCGGCGTTGCGCTGTTCGTAGAATTCCTGCTCGGCCTCCAGGACGCTGGCCGGGTTCTGCGACGTCGCCCCGGAGTCCAGGTACACCAGCGGGTGCCCGTTGACCTCCTGGCCCAGGATCGGGAAGTCGTTGCGGATGCGCAGCACTTCGGCATTGTCCATCGCCGCGGCTGCATGCTGGAGTGTCGACGGTGTTGACACCACAGGCGCCATGGGGCCTCCTTTGTTGGCTGGTTCGTACAGCTGCCCGCCATTACGCAAGACAAATCTGCTCTAATAATCCCACGGCAACCCGCTGCGGTCATGTGAGCGGAACCTAACCTTGGCGCCGGGCTGGCAAAAGGCCGCCTGCGGTCACGCGGAACTTCGCACCGACGCGCCCTCCGCAGGCTCTGCCGGGGACGGGGCGGCCAAGTCCTGCCGGCGGGACTGGGAGCGGTAGATGAGCTGCGAGGGCACGCCGAAGACCAGCGGGCTGGCCACCGCGGCGGCCAGGAAGCCCAGCAGCAGGCTCAGGTCGACTCCCCCGAAGTGGTAGCCCAGCGCGAACGATCCCAGCGTGACGGTGACGAGCAAAGCCCGGCAGGCCGTCACGGTCCCTTGCCGGCCCAGCAGCCTGAGCACCACGGCGTGGATTCCGGACCAGCCCGAGCCCACGATGGAGGCTCCGACGAGCAGGAGCCCGACGAGCAGGGGTCCGTTGCGGACACCTGCCAGTTCGAATTGCGTCAGCCAGACGAACACCACCAGGGGCAGGACCCAGGCCAGGGCCAGGGCGCCCTGCAGGCGCGCCAGCTTCCGGCCATGCCCGATCAGGGCATCGTTGCCGGCATGTGCCTGGCTGCTTGCCCCGTCGGCGATCAGGTTGATCGACCTGGCGGCGAACACGAGGTTCAACGGCCCCAGCAGGGTCTGCGCCAGGCGGACACCGCCGATCAGCGCGGAGGCGCCAAACCCGCCCAGCACCATCAGTGGAATGGTCGAGTTGAACTGGCCGATGGCAAAGTCGGCCAGCTGCAGCGAAGCGGGCCTCAGGTACGACCCGAGCGGCGTGAAGCTGCCCAGCCGGGGCAGCCGCAGCCGCAGGTACAACGTGGGAACAACCAGCGACAAACCAAGATAGGCCTGATAGAGGACCGGTTCCGCGGCCGCCAGGAGCATAAACAGCGACGCGACGACCAGCACGAGGCGGATTGCGTCCGAGATGGCCACGTCCCACCGGCGGTCCACGGCCATCGCCCGGAAACGCAGCCAGTCGTGCAGGACGGGGAACGCGCCGCTGACCGCCAGCACCAGGACGAGCCAGGACGCGCCGGGGTCAAAGAGCAGGGCAGCCGCGGCGAGGAGCACCCCGGCCGCCAGGGCGCCGGGAAGCGCGTAGCGGAACGGCACCAGCGCGTGCTTGTCATGCCGGAACCGGATCAGTGCCGGCTGGAACAGGAAGGAACGGACCAGGCCGGCCAAGGTCACGGCCGCGAGGCTGAGCAGCGAGAACACGGCAAACCGGCCGGTATCCATGAAGGCTGCGGCCAGCACGATTCCCAGGGCTCCGGAGGCGCTCGAACACACCTGGGCAAGGAACAGCGGCCGGTCCGCTGCCGCGCGCAGCCGCGACCGGATCCGGCGCCTCCCCGGGCCGGCATGTCCGGCCGCCGTCCGCTGGTCCACCTCGAATGCCGACATCAGTCCCCCTCCCCCGGCCCCCCGGAATACGGTCAGTGTAGCCACCCCCCGGCGGGCCCGCCGCCCTCCGGGGCGCCGACAAGTAATTCCGACCAAAAGACGAGTGTTTCTTTCCCCTTCATTCGGCGCGATGATGCATAACGACCGGGTCTCAGCCAAGTCAGGCCGAATACGGCTTCATTTCCGCGATTCGGGTCCTTTGCGGATCCTTTCGGCTAATTTGCGAACTATTTGCGGTTCACCGAGGAATACTTTTGGGGGAAAGATGGAACGCCGCGCACTTATTACCGGAATCACCGGCCAGGACGGTTCGTACCTGGCCGAATTGCTCTTGAAAAAGGGGTACGAAGTCCACGGGCTGATCCGCCGGGCTTCCACCTTCAATACCAGCCGCATCGACCATTTGTACGTGGACCCGCATGAGTCCCAGGCGCGTCTGTACCTGCACTACGGCGACCTGAGCGACGGCGCCCGGCTGGTGACCCTGCTGGCCAGGATCCAGCCGGACGAGGTCTACAACCTGGCGGCCCAGTCGCACGTGCGCGTCTCCTTCGACGAGCCCGAGCACACTGCCGACACCACCGGGGTTGGATCGGTGCGGCTGCTGGAGGCAGTACGGATGGCCGGCCTGGACTGCCGCTTCTACCAGGCGTCGTCGTCGGAAATGTTCGGGGCAACGCCGCCGCCGCAGGCCGAGGACACCCCGTTCTATCCGCGCTCGCCGTACGGGGCGGCGAAGGTCTACAGCTACTGGGTGACGAAGAACTACCGCGAGGCCTACGGCATGTTCGCCGTGAACGGGATCCTGTTCAACCACGAGTCCCCGCGACGCGGCGAAACCTTCGTGACCCGCAAGATCACCCGTGCCGTGGCCGCGATCAAGGCCGGACAGCAGGAACACCTCTTCATGGGGAACCTGGACGCGGTGCGCGACTGGGGCTATGCGGCCGAGTACGTGGAGGGCATGTGGCGGATGCTCCAGGCCGACGAGCCCGACGACTACGTGCTGGCCACCGGGGTCGGCTATACCGTGCGCGACTTCCTGCAGGTGGCCTTCGAGCACGCCGGGCTGAACTGGGAAGACCACGTCCGCTTCGACGAACGCTACCTGCGCCCCACCGAGGTCGACGCGCTGATCGGGGATGCCTCCAAGGCCCACGCCGCGCTCGGCTGGAAGGCCACCGTCGAAACACCGGAACTGGCGCGGCTCATGGTCGACGCCGACATCGAACTGCTGAAGCGGGCCGGCACCAGCTGGATCGACACGGTGAGCCTGGGCAGCTGGGCGGAGCGGGCATGACCGGGCCGCTGGACCGGTCGGCCGCCTTCTACGTTGCCGGCCACCGCGGGCTGGCCGGTTCAGCCATCTGGCGCAAGCTCCAGACCGAGGGCTTCCGGAACCTGGCCGGGCGCACCTCCGGTGAGCTTGACCTCAGGGACCGCGGCGCGGTGTTTGGCTTCTTCGCCGCGGTCAAGCCACGTTACGTGGTCCTGGCGGCGGCCAAGGTGGGCGGCATCCTGGCCAACAGCACCTACCCGGTGGACTTCCTCAGCGAGAACCTCAGGATCCAGCTGAACGTCATGGACGCCGCACTGGAGCACGGCACCGAACGGCTGTTGTTCCTGGGCTCCTCGTGCATCTATCCGAAGTACGCGGAGCAACCGATTACCGAAGACGCCCTCCTCACCGGACACCTGGAACCGACCAACGACGCCTACGCCATCGCGAAGATCGCCGGCATCCTGCAGGTCCAGGCCGTCCGCCGGCAATACGGCCTGCCCTGGATCTCCGCCATGCCGACCAACCTGTACGGGCCCGGCGACAACTTCTCGCCGCAGGGATCCCACGTCCTTCCGGCGCTGATCCGCAGGTACACCGAGGCCGTGGACGGCGGCAGCAGCACGGTCACCAACTGGGGCACCGGGAGCCCGCGCCGGGAATTCCTGCACGTGGACGACATGGCCGACGCCTGCCTGCACCTGCTGGAGCACTATGACGGCCCGTCCCACGTGAACGTCGGAACCGGGACGGACGTGACCATCAAGGAGGTCGCCGGGCTGGTGGCCGACGCCGTCGGCTACTCCGGCGACGTCGTCTGGGACAGCGGCAAACCCGACGGGACGCCGCAGAAGCTGCTGGATGTCTCGGCGCTGGCGGCCTCGGGCTGGACGGCCAAAATCGGGCTGGCCGAGGGCATTGCCGACACGGTCCGCTGGTACCGGGCGAACCGGGACACGGTCCGCAGCTGATACGCTCCGCAGGCCAACGGGCTGTGCCGCTTCCGCAGCGAAGCGGCACAGCCCGTTGGCCTGCCCCGGCCGGCAGGGCGCGGCTTTAGGATGCGGCAACCTTGCGGAACTCAACCGGCGCGTCGCCGTCGTAGTTCTTGGTCAGCGAAAAATACCCGCCGCGGAACTCCTGGTGGCGCACAATGTCACGCCAGCCGGTGCCGTCGGTGCGCGCAAACCCGACGGTTGCCGGCGTCACGTCCACCCAAAAGCTCATCCATTCGCCCGCACGGGCCGGCTCCGTCTGCAAGGTCGACAGCAGCGTTCCGGAAATCTCCCCCGGTCCGCGGCGAAACAGTTCCAACGTGCCGGATGCGCGCATGACCACGTGGTATCCGCCGACACCGCTCCGCTTGAGCACCCGGTACGGCTGGTCCCCGGGCTGCCCGAAGGCCAGCCCGGCATGCTCCTGGCTTTGCGGCAGCTCCCGGGGCCAGCGCATCTGGAACTGGATGCTGTAGATATCCTCCGGCAGCGGGCACATGGACCCCATGCAGTAGCTGGGGTTCTCCGGTCCGTTCAGCGCGATGCTTGCCGGTCCCGGCTGGATCGCCGGCTGCCGGCTCCAGCCGCGGTCCACGGCCCAGGGCAGGTCGCCGGCGGCCCGCAACCCCGTACCGAACCGGTCCGTCTCGTAACGCGCCGTCGAGGAGGTGACGTAGGGAATATTGGAGCACATCATGCCCGCAACGCCCAGGTCCAGGAGCCGGTCCCGCATGGAGCGGGTATGGACTTCCCAGCAGATTACGGGCTTGCCGGTGGCGACCAGCCGCTCGATGACCTGGTCCGGGGCCGTGTGGTAGACCCCCAGGTAGTCGAAACGCGGTTCCAGTTCGTCGATCCGGTCGAAGAGATCCTCGCCGAAATACCCCCAGGTCTTGTAGCCCCTGCCGGATACCTCGGTGACCTGGTCGGCCATGGCCACCTGCTTCCAGACAAAATGGCTGCGCGACTCCGGGTAGCTGTCCATCAGGTCCAGCAGCGCGCCGGTGTTGGTGCCCTGCTTGTCCTCGATGAAGATGACGTGCGAGCCGGCGTAGGCGTCCAGGACGTCTTTCAGCAGCGGGATGGGCTCCAGGGTGCTTGCAGGACCAAGCCATTCGCGCGCATCGTTGCGCAGTTCCCCCAGGTCCTCGTACGGGGTGTCCGCGATTACCAGGTCCTTCCCGGTCAGCCGCTTGGTATCCCTGTCATGGTGGCAGACGAGCCGGCCGTCGCTGGTGCAGTTCACGGACACCTCGATGGCCTTGGCTCCGGCTGCCGCCGCCTGGGCGTAGGCCAGCGCGGTATGTTCCGGCCAGTTGTCCCCGGATCCGCGGTGCGCGATGTAGTACGGCCTGGTGCCCAGCAGTTCTTCGATGGTGTGGGCCGGCTGCCCGGCCGCCGGCGTGTCCGCGCTGCGCTGCCCGGGGGTGCATCCGGACAGCAGGGCGGCCAACGACGCGCCCAGCAGCAACTGCCGCCGTGTCACCAACGATGATTCCTCTGCCGCGAACCGGGTCTTCATGTTCCAGAGCATAGTGGGGATGGTTCCGCTCAGTTCCGGAACGACGCTTCGAAGGCGCGCAGCGCCTGCAGCGCCGGCAGCATTTCGCTGAGCATTTGCGCGTAGGCGTCGGCAGGGCGGTGGTAGGGATCGACGATGTCGTCGTCCTGTTCGCCGTCGGCCAGCGTTTCCGGCCGGACCGCGGGCGCCGACGAGACCAGCCGGCGCCACCGTGTGGCCGTTTCGCCCTCGAACAGCTCCCGGCAGCCGGCGGTGGAATTGAGGTGCTGGACCATCCGGCCGAACTCGCGCAAGGTAAAGGTGCGTCGCAGCACCCCCGGATGCAGCTGCACGATTTCCGAACGGTGCCCGCGCGTCATGCCCAGGACCAGGTCCTGGGCCGGCAGCAGGTCCGCTGTCAGCTGGCGGGCCGTGAATGTCCCCGGCTCGGTGATTGCAGCCAGCTGGCGCACCGCAAGCCGCGTCATCGCGCTGCCGGTCAGCGCGCGGGTTCCGGCACTGCGGATCTCGAAGGTATCCGGGCTGAGCTCGTCCAGCCAGGCCCGCAGCACCTGCTCGGCTACCGGGGACCGGCAGACGTTCCCCGTGCAGACCATCAGGATCCGGAACGGGGTCCGCGAGCGCGGGTCCGCTGTTTCTGCTTCGGTTGGTTCCACGGCGGTCATGTCCTACCTCCAGGCTTTCGGTCCCGCGGCCGCATCCCGGCGTCCTGTTTCGGACGCCGGGATGCGGCCGGGCAACAACAGCTGTGCATTTACTCGGCAGGTATCCAGGCGTAGCAGTTCGACGTTGATACCGAAGCCGCCTTGCCGGGAACCTTCAGCTTCGCCGGGTCCCCGTCTTCGATGCTCCCCTCGGCCAGTACCGTTCCGCGTTTGTCAACAACCTGCCAGCTGCAGGCCTTGTCAGGGGAAACCGCCCGGTAGGCGCCGGCCATGATGCTCTTGCCGGGAACTGCCTTGTCCGCGACGGCCACCTGCCCGTCCCCGAAGCCGCCGGTTCCCGCCTTCAGCTGCGGCCCGAATTCCGGGCACAGATGGGCGATGGCTTCCGCGGCATTCGGGATCTCCCCGCTGGCCAGGGCACCCGGCAGGATATCCGGATCGGCCTTGCCGAGGTAGGCCAGCCGGTCGCAGGCCTCCCGGCCCGATTCGACCACGGCGACCGGATACACCCCCGGCTCGTCCAGGGCGGCGGCGTACGCCGATTCGGCTGCCGAGAGCTTCTTCTGCTCCACCTTGGCGGCTTCCTTGGCAGTCTTCGGCGGCTTTTGCTCCGCCTTACCGGCTGCCTTGGCGCCGCTTCCGGCGGCGGATTCCTTGCCGGACTCCTGCGGTGCCTCCGCCTGCCGGCCGGCCGGCGGGGACTGCCGGTCCTGGCCGGCGCTGTTGCCGGGAGCCACGCAGCCGGCCAGCAGCAGCGCGATGGCCCCGGCTGCGAGCGTTCTGTTCACCTGATTGCCCATGCCCTTCACTGCCCTTCGAATGTTAGCCGCAGCTCGGGACGGTAGCTGCTGTTGGCCTGCTCGCGGGACCAGAACCACAGATTGTCGGTGCCGGTGCTGGTAATGGCCAGCGTGATCGTGCCGTCGGCCGCCGGCTTGAGGGCCGCGGGCTGGAGCGCCGCGGTGTAGGCCGTGTTGATGTCCTTCACGGCGGAGAACTCGCCCAGGTTGCCGTCGGCCAGCGCCGGCCGGTTGCGCCAGGTCACCGTTGCCTCGTCCCAGGCTGCCTCGGCCAGGCGCACCTGGTGGGCGTCGGCCGAGCCGGCGATGGAGTCGCTGGCGGTGCGGATCGCCAGTTCCGCCCCGGTCAGGACGGTTCCGGCCGGCGCCTCGGGAAGCTCGAACTTCAGGTAGGACGTGTAGCCGAGCGATCCCCGGGAGGCCAGCCGGTTGCTGCTGCCGTAGTTTGTACCGGACGACCCTTCATTGACCATCGCATCGGCCGCCGGGGCGAGCAGGACGGTCGTCGGCTCGACCGGGGCCTCCGCCACCACCGCGCTGGCTTCGGCGCTGGCCGGGCCGGCGTTGCCCGCGGCATCTACGGCAACCACCTTGTAGTACCAGGTGCCCTGCTCCAGGCCCTCGTCGACGAACCGCGTGCCGGTCACCTCGGCAACCTGGCTGGCGGCATCGGCGGTGAAGCCGGCCGAAGCGGACCGGTGGACGCGGTAGCCGGTGACGCCGACGTCGTCCGTCGCCGCCTCCCAGCTCAGCGTCGCGCTGTCGGTGCCGCCTTCGGCTTTGAGGCCCTGGACGGCGCTTGGGCTTTCAGTATCCGGCAGTTCGCCGCCGGTACCGAGCACGTAGTGGGCCTTCACCTCGTCGGCGCCCAGGGCCTTGTTGTAGACGGCCACTTCGTCGACCTGCCCGGTCAGGTACCGGCTGCTCGCCCCGCCCCACAGGTTGTCGCCCCCGACACGCCAGTAGCCGGTGTAGACCTGGGCGGCAGTCTGGGGGTGGGAACCGGCCAGGGCTCCGTCGACGTAGAGCCGCAGTCCGTCGGAGGACTGGGTGGCCACCACGTGGTGCCATTTGCCGTCATTGTAGGCGCCGCTGGTCGTGATGGTGTTCTCCCGTCCCGTCCAGGTGCCGAACACCAGGCGCCCGTCGTCGCGCATGTAGACATGGCGGTCATAGTTGGAGGAGAGCCCGGCCTGCTGGTTCGAGAAACCGATCAGCCGCCCGCCCGTGGTTGCCCGGGTGGAGAACCACAGCTCGGCCGCGTACTGCTGGGGGCCGCTGTAGGAGGTGGACGAGGAAATGTGGCCGTCGGCACCCAGCCCCGCCCCCTGGCCCGACACGCCGGCCGCGGAGGTGACGGTGCCGTTGAGCAGTCCGTCGGTGCCGAAGATCCCCGAATCGGCGACCTTGTTGCCGGCGAGGCTGTCGAACCGCCAGAAAAGGTCCGGCTCCGCGTCGAACACCCGGGCGCCGTAGGCATCTGCCGGCTTCTGCGGGACGTCCGGCGTGCGGCCGGACTTGGTGTAGTGGTCCACCACCTGGGTAGCCGTCAGGACGCCCGGGTAGACGGCGGTCTCGTCGAGCTGCCCGGCGAAGAAGTTGCTCAGCGGGCGGTCCGGCCAGCCGTTGAGGTTGTCCCCGCCGACCCGCCAGGAGCCGGTGTAGTTCTGCGCGACGGTGTTGCCGTTGCGTCCGGCGATCTTGCCGTCCACGTACAGGACCATGCCCGAGGGTCCCTGGGTGGCCACCACGTGGTGCCACTGATTGTCATTGAACGCCTTGGCGGTCTTCACGGTCACGGTGCTGCCGGTGTAGGCGCCGAAGACGATCTGCCCGCTGTTGGTCATGTAGATATGGCGGTCGTAGCTGTTGCTCAGCCGGGTGTCCTGGGTGCCCGTGAAGGGGCGCCCGTTGCCGAAACCGACCAGCTTGCCGCCGCGGGTGGTATCGGTGCGGAACCACGTTTCCACCGTGTACACCGACGGCCCCGGCTCCACTGCGTCATTCAGGGCGTAGTCCTCCACGCCGTCGAACCCGATGGCGGAGCCGGCCTCGCCGTCGACCGCATTGGGTGCGGCCTGCAGCAGGGGGGTCTTCATGTAGCGCACATGATGGTTGCCCGCGTTGGAACTGTCCGCGCCGTAGACGTCGCCGGTTTCGCTGTAGCGCCAGTAGAGGTTCGCGCCTTCCTTTTGGACCGTGGCGGCGTACGGGGCGTCCTGGCTGGCAGTGGTCACGGAGGCCGTGGCCGAGAGGGCGGTGGTGGTGGCGCCGTCGCTGGCGGTCACCTGGTAGGTGTACCGGGTGCCGGGCACGGCCGTGGTGTCGATGAACGACACCTGCGGCTGGTACCACCAGGTGGAGTCACCGGTCAGCGTGGCGATGGGCGTGCTGCCGCCGTTGCGGTAGACGCGGTAGGTCAGCCGTCCGTCGTCGTTGTCCGTGCTGGCCTTCCACCGGACCTGGACCCGGCCGTCCTGCAGGGACTCGGCCGTCACGCTGCCCGGCCGCGTCGGGGCCGCCGAACGCGGTCCGTCCGCGAAACGGGTCAGTCCGCGCTGGTCCTTCTGGTTGGTCCGGGTGAATTCGCCGCCAACCCACAGATAGGTCTTTCCGGCCTTGGCGGAGGTCACCAGCGCCCTGGGACCGATGCCTTCACCGATGCCGTCGTTCAGGTCCGGCTTCCAGGCGATCGTCGCGGAGGTGTCGGCGTTCTCGGCCTGGAGGTAGATCCGCCGGCCGTCGGGCTGCCAGCCCATGCCGGCGCAGTCGTGGGCATGGTTGGCCGAATACAGCGTGCCCTGGAAGACCGCCAGCGCCTGGTTCGCGCCCAGGCAGGTATTGCGCCAGCGCTGGTTCAGGTCCGAATAGTTGATGGCCAGTTTGCCGTCGAAGACGCCGCCGCCGGTGCCTTCGTTGGCAACGTAGAAGCTGGTCGAGTCCGAGGTGATGGCCTTGGTGACCGAGGTGTCGGGAATGAAGCCCGCCGGGTATGCCTTCAGGACGGTACCGTCGGTGGCCTTGGTGACGGCGATGGAGTGGGAGTACTGGGAGTTCACGTTGAAGAAATCCCCGCCCACGGCCACCATCGTCCCGTCCGCGGAGACGGAGACGGCCCGGCCCACGCCGTCGGCATTGGCCGTCCACGGCAGCAGCTGGCCCGAGGCTGCGTCGATGGCCGCGAACCTCTCCCGCGTTTCGCCGCGGACCGTGGTGAAGTCGCCGCCGAGGTAGACGGTGGACGCGGTGGCGTCGATGGCCCGCACGGTGGCCGAAATGGCTCCCGGCCGGAACGATGTCAGCTTGCACGTGGCTATGTCCAGCGCCGCCAGGCGGGCGATCTGGGTGCCGTTCACGGCGGTGAAGTGCCCGCCGATGTACAGCGTCTTGCCGTCCGGCGAAACGTCGAGGGCGCGGACGGTGGTTGTTCCGGTGCTCGAGGTGAGGACGGGCCGGCAGCTCAGAGGCTGTCCGGTCGCCGCATCGAACGACGCCAGCGAGGTCACGGCGATGGCCGTGCCCGCCGTGCCGGCGGGGGGCGTCAGCTGCGAGAACGTCCCGCCGGCGAAGACGACGCCGTTGGATTCGGCCAGCGCCCAGACGGTCCCGTTGGTTTGCCAGGTGGGTTCGTCCAGTGCGGAGAAGGATAGGTGTTCGGAAAGCGCCGTGGCCGGCGCGGGCGCAGCGACGGACAGGGCTGCGGATACCATCAGCCCGGCCGTCGCCATGGTTAAGACCCTGCGCATGTTTTCTCCTTGAAAGCGCGAGTAGGCATGTCCCGCCCGCCAGGCGGTGCGGTGATGGTCCAATGTAATGCCTCGGACTGCAGGATTCCGGCGCTTAAGCGGAAAAGCGAGTACCCGTATTCGGCAGGCAGGTAGTTGCCGCGGAATGACGAGTATGCCGCCCCTGGGACATTGGCGGCATAATCACCTCAGGCGGGAATTTTTCCTGTCTTGTGCCATTTTCCTGGGGGGGGAGCAAATGTGGGCAGCTATGCATTAGCGGTCGCCGAATTAAAGGACCGGCAAAAAACCGCGCGGGGGGTCTCGTACTACACCCGGTGGGTCAACCGCCCGTGCGGGCGCCGGCTGGCCGCCGTGGCGCATACCTGCGGCCTGACGCCGAACCAGGTGACCCTGCTCAGCGGCGCCACGACCGGGACGGCCGTCGTGCTCGTGGCCACCCTGCCGCCGGCTGCCTGGGCCGGCGCGGCCATCTGGTTCCTGTTGGCGGTCGGCTTCATGCTCGATTCCGCCGACGGGCAGCTGGCCAGGCTCCGGGGCGGCGGAAGCCGCGCCGGCGAGTGGCTGGACCATGTGCTGGATGCCGGCAAGATGGCGGCAGTCCATGCCGCGGTGCTCATCAGCTGGTACCGGTTCTTCGATCTGCCCGAGTCCATGCTGCTGGTTCCGCTGGCGTTCCAGCTGTGCGCGGTGGTGACCTTCGCCGGCGGCACGCTGACGGAGCTGCTCAAGCGTACCGCCGGATCCGCCGATGCCGGCCGGCCGGCCTCGGCGCTGCGCTCCGTCCTGCTCGTTCCGGCGGACTACGGTGTCTTCTGCCTGGTCTTCCTGGCCTACGGCGCACCGTGGCTGTTTACCGTTCTCTACAGCGCGTTCGCGGCGGCCGCCGGCTGCTTTGCCGTGCTGCTGCTGGCCAAGTGGTTCAAGGAGTTGAAGCAGGCATGAAGATTTGCCACATCGTCGCCTACGTCAGCAGCGACGGCGCCTATGGGGGTCCGACCACCGTGGCCTTCGCCCAGTGCCAGGCACTCCAGGCCGGCCACGAGGTCACGTTGCTCGCCGGCTGGGACGGCAAAGCCCAGGCCGGCGGGACGGACGGAATCCGCCGGATCTACAAGCGCGCGTTCAGGCCGCTGTCCTCCTTCGGAAGCCTGTTCAGCCCGGGCCTGCTGTGGTGGCTGCTGCGCAACGGCCGTTCGTTCGACCTGTGCCACATCCATTTGGCCAGGGATTTCACCGTCATGCCGGCCGCCCTGCTGTGCCGCCTGCTGTCCGTGCCCTATGTGATCCAGACCCATGGCATGATCCGGACGCCGTCCGGCCTGGCCGGCCGCGCGTACGACAGGTTCCTGACCTTCCCGGCGCTGCGCGGCGCCCGGCGGTCCTTCTACCTCACGACCGAGGAACATACGGACCTCTCGGCGATGCCGGGCCATCCGCCGTTCGAGCAGGTCCGCAACGCCGTGCCTGTTCCCCCGGTGCCGTCCCGGCCCGCCGGGCCGGCGGAGCGCGTCAACGTCCTGTACTGCTCCCGCATGCACAGCAGGAAGCGGCCGGCCCTGTTCGTCGACATGGCGCTGGAGCTGGAGGAACGGGCCGCTGCGGCGTTCGGTTTCAGCATGGTGGGTCCGGACGGGGGCGAGCTGCGCCGGGTCGAAGATGCCATTGCCGCGGCACCTGCCGCGGTGCAGTTGACGTACGACGGCGCGGTCCCGCCCGAGGCGGTGGCGCGCATCCTGGGCGAAACGGACATCCTGGTCCTGCCGAGCATCAACGAGCCATTCCCGATGATTGTCCTGGAAGCGCTCTCCATGGCGGTGCCGGTGGTGGTCGATTCTACTTCCGGCCTCGCCGGCATCCTGGCGGATCGTCCCGGGGCGCGGGTGGTCGACTCCACGCCGAAGTCCCTTGCCGATGCCGTCCAGGATCTTTCCAAGGACCTCGCTGCCGAGCGCGAAGCTGCCCGGTCGATTGCCCATGAGGAGTTCTCCCTCCGGCGGCTGGCCCGGCAGCTGGACGCCGCGTATGCGGACTCATTGCCGCCGGCGGCTGCGCAACGGAGCTGAAGCCTGCAAAAAGGATTCAGCGAAACGTCGAACAACTGCGTGCAGCCGCTATTCTTGCTGCCATGGCTGCGGGACGCCCGCGGTCCCGATGGCTGATTCTGGGGGGAAGGAAACGTCGTGGAAATCCAGGACTACCTAAGGTTGTTGAGGAAACGCTGGCGGGCGATAACGGCGATCACCATGCTGTGCGTGGCCGCCGCGCTGGCGCTGGCCTGGATGGCGCAGCCGATGTACCGGACCCAGGTGGCGGTCTTTTTCTCGGTGGCCGAGGGGGAAAGCTTCAACGACCTGGCCCAGGGCGGGGTCTATTCGCAGCGGCAGGTGGTCTCGTTTGCCGAACTGGCGACGTCTCCCCTGGTGCTGAACCCGGTCATCAAGGACCTCAAGCTCGATCTCACCGCACAGGAACTGAAGCGCGAGCTCTCGGCGACGATTCCGACGAATACGTCCATCGTGAATGTGAGTGTGACCGATCCTGATCCGGAGCAGGCCGCCGTCATTGCCAGTACCATTGGCCAGGAGCTCAAATCCGCGTCCTTCCGGCTCTCGCCCAAACACTCGAACGGCAGTGCCATGGTCCAGGCGACGATTACTACGCCCGCGACTGTTCCCGACACCCCGATTTCGCCGCAGCCGAAGATCAATCTCGTGCTGGGGCTGGCAGTGGGCCTGGGACTCGGGATCGGATATGCGGTCCTGCGCGAGCTGATGGACAATAAGGTCCGGTCCGACCAGGACGTGCAGGCGCTCACCGACGTGCCGGTGCTCGGGCAGGTAGCGCTGGAACGGGATGGCGGACAGGGCCATCTGATCGGCGGGGCGCAGGCCTCGCAACCCTTGACGGAGGCGTTCAGGTCGCTTCGCATGGGCCTGCAGTTCGTAGAACTCGCGCACCAGGCCCGCAGCCTGTGCGTAGTCTCCGCCGTCCCGAACGAGGGCAAGACCACCACTGCGATCAACCTCGCGATCAGCCTGGCCCAATCCGGTTCCAGGGTGCTGCTCATCGACGCGGATCTGCGCAAGCCCTCCGTGGCGCGGGCGATGCGGCTGGAAGGCTCTGTAGGCCTGACCTCCGTGCTGATCGGCGATGCCGGGTTCGACGACGTGGTCCAGCCGTGGGGCAGGACCTCCCTCGACGTGCTGCCGGCCGGCGTCCGGCCGCCCAACCCGCCCGATCTGCTCGGTTCGGATGCCATGCGCCGGCTGCTGGCCGATCTCGGCAGCAAATACGACACGGTCATCCTGGACTCCCCTCCCTTGCTGCCGGTGAGCGACGGTTTCGTCCTGGCGCGGCAGACCGACGGCGCCTTGCTGGTGGTCGGTGCCGGCAGCACCAGCAAGGACCAGTTCGGCCGTGCGCTCAAGAGCCTGGAGAAATTCGACGCCCCGCTGCTCGGCATCGTGGTCAACAAGGTCGCGTCGCATTACCTGCAGGACTCCTACTACGCATACGAGTCCGACCCGTCCGATGCCGGCACCGAGGCATCGCCGAAGCTCCCCGCACCGTCCCCGTCCGAGCGCCGGAAGCAGCACGATGCGCTGCCGGTCGAATCCTGACCTCCATGAAGCCCGAAGCACCGGGAACAGGAGCGGTCACACGGGCTGAGCCGGATCCCTCGACAACGCGCCAGCGCCTGCTGTGGTTCACCGAGTCTGCCGTCGTCCTGGCCGTTGTCCTGCCCGCCATGGTGGTGCTGACCACGGAGGATGCAGGCCGGAGCACGGCCTGGACCCTGACGCTGGCCATCCTGGTCTGGGCCGGCATCCGGCTGTCCGTCATTATTGCCGGAGGCAAACCGAGGCTGTTCGAGTTCATCTTCTGGCTGTTCGTGTACATCTTCCTGGGCCTGGCACCGACAATCCAGATCCGCACTGCCGCCGTCGCCTCGACGACCAAGGACATGCCTGCCAGCGTGGATTGGCCCACGGCCCTGCTGGTTGCGCTGTCCCTGATCGTGTTCGAAGCCGGACGGACGCTGCCGGCCGGCCGCCGCACCCGGGCGGCCGGGTACCGGGGCGGCCGGCTCAGTCCGCGCTGGACCTGGCTGCTCTTCGCCATCGGCCTGGCCTTCCTGCTGTACTACGTCCAGTCGCTCGGCCTCGAATCGTTCTTCCAGAACCGCGAGGCGCGGCAGGAAGCCAGGTCCTCCAGCTTCGAGGACAAGTCCAGCGGGGCCATCATCGGCGCCCTGGCCTGGGTCCCGCTGCTGATCGCGGCCGGTTCGTTCGCCACGATGGGCCGGCTGCGCCGGGCCGTGCCCCGGGCCCGCGCGTACCGTATCGCCGCCGTCGTGGGGGTGCTCGCCGTCCTGGTGGTGATGAATCCGATCAGCGGGGCGCGCTACACCTCCGGGACCGTGATGTTCGCCATGCTCTGCTATACCGGCATCCTGACCCGGAAGCGTTTGATCAGGCCGCTGCTCGGCGGCCTGCTGGCTGCCTTCCTGCTGCTGTTCCCGATCGCCGATGCCTTCCGCCGCTCGGAAGTCAGCGTGGGCCGCACCGGCTTTTTCAGCGAATACGCCGGCAACGGCGACTACGACGCATTCTGGCAGATTGCCAACTCCTACCTGTACATCCAGTCCGAAGGCCCCACCTGGGGCCGGCAGGCGCTCGGAGTGCTCCTGTTCTGGGTGCCCCGGTCCCTGTGGACAGGCAAGCCCGACGACACGGGCCTGCTGCTGGCCGGCTACCGGGGCTACTCGTTCACCAACCTGTCGGCCCCGCTCTGGGCCGAGGCGCTGATCAACGGCGGCATGGTGGCGCTGGTGGCCACGTTCCTGGCGCTAGGCCTGCTCATCGTGCGCCTGGACCGCAGGCTTCCGCAAAGCCTCCGCTCGGACAGCGGCCTGGCCATCGCGGCCTCGGTGTTTCCGGCCTACATGATCATTCTCCTGCGCGGCTCCATGCTGCAGGCCACCGGGGTCTTCACCATCATGCTCTTGTCCATCGTGCTGGTATCGTCAGGCGGCAAGCGCGACGACGCGGCGGCTCCATAGCGAAAGCGCCATGGAGCCGCCGCGGTCAGCGGCCGTCCGCGGGGAATCTGGGGCCCAGGAACGCCAGCGGGTTGCCCCCGGCAATAGTGTTGGGCGGTACCGATCCCTTCACCACCGACTGGGGGGACACCAACGCGTTGTCGCCGACGTCCGCCCCGCCCAGGACCACGCACCGGGAGGTCACCCAGGCCCCGTCCCCGATGGAGATGGGGCTGGTGATCAGGGCCATGTCGCGCCGGTGGGCGTGGCTGCCCGTGGTCAGGAACGTCTCCTGGGAAATGACCGCATCGTGCCCGATCCGCACCTGGTCCTGGTTGTGTATCCAGACGCCTTCGCCGATCCAGGACCTGTCCCCGATCTCCAGCTTCCAAGGAAAGCCGACCCGCGTGCGGGGGCGGAAGATGACGCCTTCGCCGATCCTGGCCCCGAACAGGCGCAGCACCTTGACGCGCAGGGCGGAGCTGATCTGCCATGAGTTGGTGACGAACAGTCGCTCCGCGACGGCCCAGAGGTACACCACGGGCTTCGGCTTGTCCCAGGCTTCACGCGAGCCGGGGGCCTTGGACAGGTCGATGGTTGCAGTCTTATGAGCCAACATGGCTGTTCTCCTGGTTATGCCGGCCGAAACCGGGTGACGATGGGGCGGCGGGTTCCCGTGCGAGCTCCGCCAGCAGTTCTTCGAAGGCGGCGATGGCCTGCGCCTCGGCGAGCATCTGCTCCCGGAAGCGCAGCCCGGCCCCGCCCAGCCGCCGGGCCCGTTCGGGGTCGCTGCCCAGCTGCTCGGCGGCCGTCACCAGGGTCTCCGGCTCCCCCGCCGGCACCAGCACGCCGCCGCCCGACGCGGCAACCTCGCTGGCGGTCACGCTGTCCGCATCGGTTGCGGCAATCACGGGCCGTCCGGTGCTGAAGTAGGAGGTCAGCTTGCTCGGCACGGACATGCCCCTGACGCCGGGCAGTTCATTGACCAGGAGGATGTCTGCCGCAGCCAGCACGGGCTGGAAGTCCACCTCGGGCAATGGCGCCAGGAAGCCCAGGTTCGGTATCCCGGCGCCCAGGGCGTGGAGCTTTTCGCGCTGGTTGCCGTCGCCGAGCAGGATGAAGCGGACCTTGCTCTTCCTCCCGGAGGCGCCGCGGGCCGCTTCCACAACGTTCTCAAGGCCCTGCTTCACGCCCATGTTCCCGGCGTGCAGGACGATGATGTCGTCCGGCTGCCAACCCAGCTTCCGCCGCAGGGCGTCCCGGTCGGTTGCCGGAGCCGGCGCCAGATGGGTCCAGTTGCGGATGACCGCCACCCTGTCTTCCGGCACCCCCAGGGGGCCGGTGATGTATTGCCTGAAGCTCTCATGGATGGCCACCACTTTGTCCGCGGCGTTCAGCAGCCGCGATTCCGCCCGGGCCAGCGGCCGTGCCAGGGACTTGCCCCCGGACGCCGTTTCCGCCACCCCCCGGCTGTAGAGGTCCTGGACCCACACCGCGTTCGGCACCCGCCGCCCGAATTTGCTGCGCAGGACCCCGAACGCCGTCGCAAACAATGCGGGGTTGACGAACACCACAACGTCGGGCCGGTGCCAGCGGGCGAACAGCAGCCGGACCCCGAAGCTTATTTCCATCAGCATCCGGGTGGCATAGGTGGGCGCTGCCGGCACGAAATGGCGCAGCCGGTCGACCCGGATGCCTTCCTGGACCCCGCTCATGCGCCAGCCGCGGTAGCCCCTGCGGATTTTCCATTCCGGATAATGCGGATAGCCGGTCAGCACGGTGACCGTGTGGCCCCGCTCGCGCAGCCTGTGCGCCAGGCGGGTGGTGTACGGCGCGGTCCCCGTTGTTTCCGGCGAATAATTCAGGCCGATGACGGTGACGCGGATCCCGGCGCCCGCCATGCTCACCGGCCTCCGTGCGCAGCCGCGCCGGTCGCGTCCCGGCCGGCCGGGCCGGTGATCACCGCCAGTGCCTGGCGCAGCACCGTGCTGGAGGTGTGCATGGTGTAGGGAAAATAGACGACCTCGACGCCGACCTCGCCAAAGCGGCGTTCAAGGTCCCGGCCCTTGGCCGTGCCCCGCCAGTCATCGCCTTTGAAATAGACATTGAACCCCACCTGGGCCCAGGTATCCAGCTTGTCCGCGAACACTTCCGGAAGGGCCTCGTCAACGCATTTGACGTTGCCGACGATTTCCAGCCGCTCGGACAGCGGAATGACCGGACGGATCCCCTTGTCCGCTTCGCATCGCTCGTCGGAAAGCACCCCGGCGACGAGATAGTCGCAGTGGCTCCTGGCCTGCTGCAGTATGTTCAGGTGGCCGATGTGGAACAGGTCAAAAACGCCCCCGGCATATCCGATTCTAACTGTCACAATTCGTCCTTCTGCTGGTAGGGATGGTGCTCGGGAGGCGGGAGACGACCCGCCCCAGTTCCTGTCGCTGGCTGATGCCGAGCTTGGAAAAAGTCCGGTACAGATGCCCTTCGACGGTTCGTTGCGATACATAGAGGCGCTTGGCAATTTCCCGGTTGCTGAGCCCTTCGGCAGCCATCGCGACGATTTCCTGTTCGCGCCGGGTCAGTTCGGCGGCTTCCGCTGCCTCGGCCAGGGATCCGGTGGCGATTCCGCCAACGTGGTGCAGCAGCCGGTTCAACCGCTGCCGGAGCACGCCGGCCTGCCGTGCCTCGCCTGTCCGCGCGTGGATCCTCACCGCCGCCGCCAGGCTTTCTGCTGCGTCCGCGTAATGGTGGACGCTTTCGGCGGCGCGGGCAGCGTCGAAGAGCATCTCCGGGTCCTGCGCCGCCCGGGCCGCCGCGACCCGGTAGCCCACGCCGGCTTCGGTACCCTCGAAGGTGGCGGCCAGCTGCCCCAGCCGGTGCAGCTGGTCCGTTGCCCCGGTCCTGCACAGCACTTCGAGTATTTCCTTCTCGCAGCGCAGGAAGCCCGCGTTCCGGGCATCGGCGGCCAGCCCTGCCAGCTGCCCCGCCGCCTCCCCGCCGCCGCGGGCCGCCTTCGCCGCGGCCGCATACGCCGCCGCAACCAGCCACCGGTGCTGCGGTCCCTGCTGCGGCAGCAGCTGAAACTGCGCGGCATACTTCAGGGCCAGGCCCCGCTCCCCCAGCTGCGCGGCAGCATGTGCCAGCAGGCCCAGCACGTAGGGCAGCAGCGTCTCGGGATCGGCCAGGCGAAGTTCTTCGACGGCGGGAATGAGCCTGTCCAGACCCTGCCGCAACCGTCCCTGCCGGACGGACACCAGGGCCGCAAACAATTCCGCGGAGCCCCGCAGGTAGGAGGGCGAATCCTCCCGGCCTCCCCGGAAGGAATCCAGGTGCTCTTCCACCTGCCAGTACCTGCCGGCATGGACCAGCGCGAACATCAGGCGGGTCGCCACGAACGCACGCAAGTCCAGGCTGCCGGATTCCCCGGATTCCAGCAGGGTAAGTGCCTGGCCTGCCAGCCGCTGCGCTTCGATACTGCGCCCCGAGGCGTCCAGCCGTTCGGCCAGCAGTGCCAGGGCTGCAGCCCGGATATCGGTCAAGGCGCTGCGCCGCCCGGCCAGCTCCCGCAATGCCGGCTCGGCCTCCGGAGGCAATTCCGGAGACGAGAGGCACTGCGTGTTCGCCGCCAGCTGGTGGATCAGCAGGGCACCGTCCGATAAGGGCCCGGTGCCGCCGTCGCCACGGTCGGCCAGCCGCTGGCAGCTGCCGGCAAGCGAGCGCAGCTGGTCGGCGGCCGCCAGACCGCGCCGCGCCAGCTGTACTGCCAGGGCGAGGGCTTC
>NZ_JBHTML010000039.1:0-26100 GCF_042679445.1 Arthrobacter sp. GCM10027362 | reverse complement strand
CTGCCTGCCGCTGCCCGGCTGCGGCAGGACCGGGTCGGCCGGCTGCGGCGGCTGGCGGACGCTGCCTGCGCCTTTGCCTATGCCCTCCTGCAGGACGGGGACGGCGTACGGACCCATCTGGCGGTCTCGGGCGACGAAGCGCGCGTGCCGTGGCAGGTGCAGGCGGCCGCCGGCTACTACGCCGGCATGGCACGGGCCACCGTTACCTCGTATCCTTCGGCCGCGGCGCAGCTGTGCGGGGAAGGCCGCCGTGCCGCGGACCAAGGCGCCCTTGCCGCTGCCCTGCGTTTCCTCAGCGGCGCCGCACGCCTGGGCGGTGTCGATGCCCTGCCCGACCTTGCCGCCGTGGCGGAGCAGGTGCAGGGACCGTATGCGCGGGCCTGCGCGTCCTTCACCTCCGGCCTGCCGGCGGAGGATTCTGCGGCACTCCTGGCCGCGGCCCGGCTGGCCGCCGGGGAAGGCGATGCGGTGTTTTCCCGCGAGGCGGCACGGCTGGCCCTGGCGCTGGCCGGCGGCGACACGGCGATGATGCGGGCGGCGCAGCAGTACATCCATGCGGACAGCGCAGGTTTCGACTTCTGCGTGGGCCGGCTGGGCGGGGGCCAGGCGCTGACGGCGCGCGAGCGGGACGTGGCCGGGCTCGTTGCCGCGGGCTGGTCCAATGCGGACATTGCCCGGCACTTCGGGGTTTCCGTCCGCACCGTCGAGGGACATCTGCACAAGCTGTACGCGAAGCTTCAACCCAGGCGCGATCCGGTGCCCGGCGACCTGGCCGCACGGAGGAGGGATCCGGAATGGATGAGCAGTGCACTGCGCTGATCGGCCGGCAGGACCAGGTGTCCGCCGTCGTCGGCGCCCTCACGGATGCCCGGTCCGGCGGCGCGATGGTGCTGGCACCGGCAGGCATGGGCAAGACCGCGCTGCTGCATGCCCTGATGGCATCGGCGGCGGACAGGTTCCGTTTCATCCGGCTGGCCGCCGGCACCGCCGCGGGAATGGATGTCCGCTTCGGGGCGCTGACCCCCATGCTGGCCCGGCTTCCGGTCGGCGGCGAGCAGGCCGTTGCCGACGTCCTGCGGACGGTGCTGGGGTTCGTCGGTACGGATGCGGACCTCCGGCGCCGCCCCGTGATCGTTGTCGACGACGCGGACGAACTCGATCCGGGCAGCGCCCGGGTCCTGGCCCGGCTGGCGGCCGGGGGTGCTGCACGGCTCCTGGTTTCCGCCCGCCCCGGCCACGGGCAGGCGGACGGTCCGGCCGCGCCGGCCGGGGGCGGCCGGTTGCAGCGCGTTGAGCTCGAACCGCTGACATGGGAGCAGCGGGACGAATTCTGCCGGGCGGAGCTGGGCTCCCCGGTACTGTCGGGCAGTATCCGGATGCTCGGCGAGGCCTCCGGCGGCAATCCGCGGAGCCTGGGGCTCCTGCTGGAAGAGGCCCGGCGCACCGGGCGCCTGGTGCAGCGCAACGGAGTGTGGCTGCTGCTCGGGGAAGTGCCGGCCGGGAGCCCGGCGCTGCTGGATGCCACCAGGTTGGAGCTGCTTCGTCTGGGCCAGGCCGACCGCGCAGGCATAACTATGCTGGCCCTCATGGGTCCGGTCCGGCGCAGCGCGGCGGAACAGTTGGTGGATCCGGAGACCATCGACCGGCTGGCAGCTGCAGGCTATCTGGACCCCGGCGGCTCCGACGCGCAGCTCCGCCTGACGCCGGCGCTGCACGAAGAGTCCGTGCGCCGGTTGGCGCCGGTTGGCCTCAAACGCCTGGTGCACCGGTGGTTCGGCGGCCCCCAGGCCGCGCCTCTGGCGGAACAGCAGCGGCTGCTGGCCGTCAGATGGGCCATGGACAGCGGCGAACCGGTGCCGGAAGGCCAACTGCTGGTTGCCGCCGAAGCGGCCAATGCAGCCTTCCTGCCGGGCACCGCCCTGGCCATCGCACGGGGCGGCACAAGTTCCGCGGCCGCGGTGCAGCTGGCCAGAGCACATCTGTACCGGGGGCACCTCGGGCTGGCCCGGTCCCTGGCCTGGCAGGTCATCCGAACGTCCGGGGATCCGGAGCAGGTAGCGCAGGCCGCCGGCCTTGCAGCCCAGCTGGTGCAGCACCAGGGGGAGGGGCGGGCCGCGCTTGAGGAACTGGCGGCCGCCTGGCAGGCCGCCCTGGTGCGGATGCGCCATCCGGCCGGGAGCATCCCGGACTGTCCGGGCGTCGAGCTGCTCCGGCTGCAGGCACGCCATGCCGGCGGCCGCCCCGCGGACATGCTGGGGGACCTGGACCGGCTGCTCCGGAGCTGTGCGGACCGGCCCGACCACGTGCAGGCATTGGTGCTGCTGGCGGAAGTCCAGTCGGCGGCAGGCCTGGGCGTGCAGGGCACGGCCACCGTGATGCAGGCGTTGGAGCAGATCACCGGCGGTGCGGACAGCGGCCCGGTCCCGGTGCCGCAGCTGCGGATCCGCCTGGCCCGGCAGCTGATCCGCAACGGCGAACTGGAGGCCGCTGCCCGGCAACTGGCGCTCCTGGAGGAGTCCGGGACCGCGGCCATGCTGGTCCTTGGCGGCAGCGTGGATTTCCTCCGCGCCTGGCTGGCTTTGAAACGCGGATTCGTCCGCGACGCCCTCGACCTGCTGGCTGCGGCCGTGGAAGGCCTGCGCCTGTGCGATCCCGAACAGCTGCTGCCCTGTGCGCTGGGGCGGGCGGCGGCCGCGGCGGCCTTGGCCGAAGACAGGCCGTCGGCCGGCCGGTATGCGGAGGAATTCGGCGCCTTGGCCCATCACGGCCCGCCGGAGACCTCGTTGCTCGCCCAAGCGCACATTGCCAGATCCACCGCGTTGTTCGGCGGTACCTCCGCCGCCGTGGAGCGGCTGGCGGACATCGCCGGGAGCTTGGCCGGCCGCGGCCTGCCGGCGGCGGAACTGGAGGTCCGGATGCTGATGATCCGGCTGGGGGACCGGGACCGGCTCGGGGAGATGATCCGCTGCGCCGGCGCCGTCGAGGGGGCCGAGGCCGAGATCTACCTGGGCCTTGCCCGGGCCCTGCGCACCAGGTCTGGGAAACAGGCGCTGGCAACGGCGGAGAAGGCAGCGGCCGCCGGGCACCTGATGGTCGCGGCGGAGGCTGCCGCCCAGAGTGTGCGCCATTTTGCGGGCGAGGCCAACCACCGGCTGGCCAAGGAAGCGGGCAGGTTCCTGCAGAACCTCCGCCGCCAGTGGCCGGGGATCGCCGGCCCGCGCCTGCCGCATGCCACCTCCAGGCGCCAGCTGACCCGCCGGGAACGCGACGTGGCGGTGATGGCAGCCGGCGGAATCCGGACCCGGGAGATCGCCGCCCGGCTGGGGGTATCCGTCCGGACCGTGGAGGGGCACCTCTACCGGATCTACGAAAAGCTGGACATCCGCAGCCGCAGGGAACTGGCCCTCAGATTCGGCAGGGAAGCTGCCGCGGGGCCGGTCCGGCCCCCAAGTAGCGCGCAGGTAATCCGCACGTAGCCGCCAGGCACGGCCGCCAGTAGCCGGTGCCAAAGTCGAGTGCGGCCTACTCATGCTGCCGGCCGGTCCGGTCCATAGGCTGATAAGCGAGCGGTCAGGAACACGCAGGCGAGTGTCCCGGCCCTCGTGCCGGCCCTGCCTTGGCAGGCCGGCAACCCCCAGAACGGGGCCGGCGGTTAGAAATCTTCCGAGACCGGGATTTCGCCCCCCAGCAGCCGCCGGCCCCTTGGGGGTTCCGTTCCGCCGGCGGATCCGCGCGGCGCGTTGAAACAGCTAAGCGTGGAAAGAACCAGCGGACATAGGCCCCAAGCCTGCCAGGCACTGGCCTCTCACGGTCGGGACCGCAACAATTGGGTCATGGAACCTCCGAGACATTTTTTCACGCTTTCCGCAGCCGTCGGCCTGGCCCTGCTGCTGGGCGCCTGCACTGGTGAATCGCCGGAAACCGGGCAGGTTTCCCCCACGGCAACCGTGACCGTCACGGCCACGGCCTTCCCTGACATCGACGGCCTCCCGTCACCGGGCGCCACCGGTACGGCCTCCCCCGGGGCCACCGGCATGGCATCGCCCGGGGCCACGGGCGCAGCAACGCGACCGACGGACGGCCGGTCCGCCGTCGAAGCAGCCGAGGCCGCGATCACGGACGGCCGCGCCGTCGGCATTGACTTCAGCAACCGCCGGCAGGCATGGAAAGTAAGCGTCGTCGGCGGGGACACCGAATACGAGGTCCTGGTGTCGGCCGACGGACGGGAGGTGCTGGACCGGAAGAACGACGGCTCCGCCGAGCCCGATGACCGCAGCGGGCTGGAGGCGGCAAGCACCGGGCTGGCCGATGCCCTCCGCACGGCCTTGGACGAGGTGCCGGGCACCTTGGATGAAGCTTCCCTGGACGAAGAGGACGGGAAGCCGGTATGGGAAATCGAGATTGACGGCGCGAACGGCTCCTCCACCCGCGTGAAGATCGACGCCGCCACAGGGGACCGGATCCGCTAGAGGATGGAGCCCCGTCCGCACCCCGCCACCGGCCGCCGGTAGTCCACTGGAACCAAATATCCGGCGGACAGTGCCGCCGGACAGTACCGTCTTGCGCGGGAGAACGTGCCCGCCAAGGCGGTACTGTTTAACCCGACCCCGGAGCCCGGCCGAACTCCGGGTATTTGCGTTGCCCTGTGCTGTCGTCGCCGCGGTTGCAGCGGCGACCGGGAAGGAAAGAGATCATGAGCCTGAACGGACTGCGGACTGCCCTGGGCGGGGACGGCTCGTTCGCGAAGGTCCGGGAGCAGGCCGCGAAGCCGGTCCACGGGCGCAGCGAGGACCTGCAGATCGGCGCCCCGCCGGGGCTGCGCGCGGCGCTCCTTGCCGAAATGGTGGACGGACTGGAGTCCGGGATCGTCCTGGCCGTCACCGCCACGGGCCGGGAGGCGGAGGACCTGGCCGCTGCGCTGCGCAGCTACCTGCCGCCGGCCTCGGTGGAGGAGTTTCCCAGCTGGGAAACCCTGCCGCACGAGCGCCTCTCGCCGCGCTCGGACACCGTGGGCCGCCGGCTGTCCGTGCTGCGCCGGCTGGCACAGCTTGGCGAGCCGGCCGGGGACGACGGCGGACCGCTGCACGTCGTCGTCGCACCGGTGCGCGCGGTGCTGCAGCCGCTGGTCAAGGGGCTGGGCGAACTCAAGCCGGTCTCGCTCACGGTCGGCGACGAGGTGCCCTTCGATGCCGTGGTCCGGCAGTTGGCCGATGCCGCCTATGCCCGCGTGGACATGGTCACCCGCCGCGGCGAATTCGCCGTGCGCGGCGGCATCCTGGACGTCTTCCCGCCCACCGAGGACCACCCGGTGCGCATTGAGTTCTTCGGCGACGAGGTGGAAGCGATGCGCTGGTTCGCGGTCGCAGACCAGCGCTCGCTCTCCGGCGGGAACGTCAAGCACCCCATGCGGCTCTACGCCCCGCCGTGCCGCGAGCTGCTGATCACCCCGGAGGTAATGAGCCGCGCCGCGAAGCTCAAGGACCGGATGCCGGCCGCCGCGGACATGCTCGAGAAGATCGCCGGCGGGATCGCCGTCGAAGGCATGGAGTCCCTGGCCCCGGTGCTGGTGGACGCCATGGTGCCGTTCCTGGGCGAACTGCCCGAGGGAAGCATCGCCGTCGTGATTGAACCGGAAAAGGTGCGCACCCGGGCACACGACCTGGAGGCGACCAACGCCGAGTTCCTTGCCGCGGCCTGGGCCACGGCCTCCGACGGCGGACCTGCGCCTTTGGCGCTGGATACAGACCCGGCGCTGCAGGGCGACCTCGAGTCTGCAGGATTCCGCTCGCTGGCCGAGACCCGCGTCACCGCGCTGGAGAATGCGGTGTCCTGGTGGTCCGTTACCTCCTTCAATCCCGACGACGAGACGGTGCTGGACATCGACACGCTCACCATCGCCGCACGCGAGCCGCGCGGCTACCAGGGCGACGTGGCCGAAATGATGGAGTTCATCGGCGCGCGGGTCAAGGACGCCTGGCGCGTCGTCGTTGCCACCGAGGGCCCCGGGCCGGCCCAGCGGCTGGCCGAGCTCTTCCACGACGCCGGCATCCCCGCCACGCGGGTGGAATCCCTGGACACGCCGCCGCAGCCGGGGATCATCGAAATCACCCGGGCCAGCGCGGGCAAGGGCTTCGTCTTCGACGGCCTGAAGCTCGGCCTGCTCACCGAGGCGGACCTGCTTGGGCGCACCTCCGCCGCCTCCACCCGGGACATGCGGAAGATGCCCTCGAAGCGGCGCAACGCCGTCGACCCGCTGCAGCTGACCGAGGGCGACTTCGTGGTCCACGAGCAGCACGGCGTCGCCAAATTCGTGGAGCTGGTGCAGCGTTCCTCCGGGGCCGGACCCACCAAGACCATGCGCGAATACCTGGTGCTCGAGTATGCCCCGGCCAAGCGCGGTGCGCCCGGGGACCGTTTGTTCGTGCCCACCGACCAGCTGGACCAGGTCACCCGGTACGTGGGCGGGGACACGCCGGCGCTGTCCAAGATGGGCGGCTCCGACTGGGCCAAGACCAAGAACCAGGCCCGCAAGGCGGTCAAGGAGATCGCCGGCGAGCTGATCCGGCTGTACTCGGCACGGATGGCCTCGCGCGGGTATGCCTTCAGCCCGGACACCCCGTGGCAGCGCGAGCTGGAGGAGGCGTTCCCGTACGTGGAGACGCCGGACCAGCTGACCACCATCAACGAGGTCAAGGCGGACATGGAGCGCGAGGTGCCCATGGACCGGCTGGTCTCCGGGGATGTGGGCTACGGCAAGACCGAGATTGCGGTGCGCGCCGCGTTCAAGGCGGTGCAGGACGGCAAGCAGGTGGCAGTGCTGGTGCCCACCACGCTGCTGTCCCAGCAGCACTATGAGACCTTCTCCGAACGCTTCTCCGGTTTCCCGGTGCGGGTGAAGCCGCTTTCGCGCTTCCAGGCCGCCAAGGAGGCGAAGGAAACGGTGGAAGGCCTGAAGAACGGAAGCGTCGACGTCGTGATCGGCACCCACCGGCTGCTGTCCAAGGAGGTCGAATTCAAGGATCTCGGCCTGGTGATCGTGGACGAGGAGCAGCGCTTCGGCGTCGAACACAAGGAGGCGCTGAAGAAGATGCGCACCAACGTGGACGTGCTGGCGATGTCCGCGACCCCGATTCCGCGGACCCTGGAAATGTCCCTGACCGGCATCCGCGAAACCTCCACGCTGGCCACCCCGCCGGAGGAGCGCCACCCGGTGCTCACCTACGTGGGCGCCTACACGGACAAGCAGGTGGGTGCGGCGATCCGGCGCGAGCTGATGCGCGAGGGCCAGGTGTTCTTCGTGCACAACCGGGTCTCCTCCATCGACAGGCAGGCCGCCCGCATCCGCGAACTGGTGCCGGAGGCCCGCGTGGAAGTGGCGCACGGGCAGATGTCCGAGGCCCGGCTGGAAAAGATCATCGTGGACTTCTGGGAAAAGCGTTTCGACGTGCTGGTCTGCACCACGATCATCGAGACCGGCCTGGACATCTCCAACGCCAACACGCTGATCGTGGACCGGGCCGACTCCTACGGGCTGTCCCAGCTGCACCAGCTGCGCGGCCGGGTGGGCCGCGGCCGCGAGCGCGCCTACGCATACTTCCTCTACCCGGCGGAGAAGCCGCTGGGCGAGGTGGCGCTGGAGCGGCTCAAGGCCGTGGCCGCGCACAACGAGCTCGGCGCCGGCATGCAGCTGGCGATGAAGGACCTGGAGATCCGCGGTGCCGGCAACCTGCTCGGCGGCGAACAGTCCGGGCACATTCAGGGCGTGGGCTTCGATCTGTACATCCGCCTGGTGGGCGAGGCCGTGGCCGAATACCGCGGCGAGGCGGAGGAGAAGGCCGCCGAGATGAAGATCGAGCTGCCGGTCAACGCGCACCTGCCGCACGAGTACGTGCCGGGGGAGCGGCTGCGGCTGGAGGCCTACCGCAAGCTGGCCGCCGCGCTGACCTACGAGGCGATCGAGGAGGTGGCCGCGGAGCTGGCGGACCGCTACGGCGAGCCGCCGCAGCCGGTGCTGAACCTGATCGCGGTGGCGCGGTTCCGGGTCGGCGCCCGGGCCGCCGGGCTGACGGACGTGGCAGTGCAGGGCAACTTCATCAAGTTCGCCCCGGCGAAGCTGCCCGAGTCCAAGGTGATGCGGCTGAACCGGATGTACCCGGGCTCGCAGGTCAAGCCGGCCCTGGATTTCATCCTGATCCCGAAGCCGAAGACGTCGCGCGTGGGCGGGCGGGACCTGGCCGACGCCGAAATCCTCGAGTGGGCGCAGGGTGTCATTGACGCGCTTTTCAAGGAGTGAACCGCCCGCGTCACACAGCTGCCGGCGGGCGGGTGTGTTTCACCGGTGCTCCATTACCCGGGCCCTGACCCGGTGCTCCACCAGTCGCGCAGCTCAGGGAGCGGCATGGCGGGATCCTGCGCGTAAGACATGATGTTGAGTTCGTGTGCGGTCCAGAGCAGCCCCGTGCTGTTGTCCGCAGTGATAAAGCAGGCCAGGCTTTCGCTGCCGTAGTCCACGATGCCGAGGCTGGATGAGCAGTCGCCCGGCTGCAGCCCTGCGGTGATGGAGCCGTACGCTGTCTCCATCGCGGACGTCGAATCGAACTGGTAATAGGTGACTGTTTGAGGTCCCCCGGCTCCGGGTGCGCACCTTACCGCGGCAACCAGACCGTCGACGAGCACCGGATCTGTCTCCTGGTGGATCCGGCAGGATCCGCGGAAGCTTTCCGGAACATGGGCAGCAAGCTCATCCGCAGGCCCGGCAGGCTTCCCGGGCGGCAGGTTGGGGCCCGCCGCCGACCCGCCGCCCGGGAGGCCGAGGAGCGCGGCTGCTGCCAGGCCGAGGATGACGGCGGCCGTGGCTGAGGCAATCACCGTCTGTGCAGTTTTCCTCGCGGGCTGTCCGGAACGGTGGTGGGGAGAACCCTGCAAAGCCGCCGCCAGGCGCCGCCGTACATCCTCATCCAGCGTCCTGAGGAAGGCCTCGGTCTCTGCCGGCAGGCGCTGGGACAGAAAAGCCAGGAGATTCAGGTAGCGGTTGGTCAGGTGCGGCGTACTTCGGAACAGCTGAACCAGCCGCGGCAGGATCTGTGACCTGACAAGGGCTGCCTGGTCCAAAACGCCTCGGACGTTCAGATCCGGGCTGAGGTCCGTACCCACGAGGAGCCTGTTCATCACGATCGCGGCGACGGACACATCGCGGCAACAGCTGGCCGCGATCTGGTCCCCGGAATAGGTGGTGGCCCGATGGTAGGGATACAGGAAGATATTCAGGACGCCCAGATTTTCCAACGCGGACAGGGCGACGATGACCGGCGTAAACCGTTCATGCCTGGCTTTAAGGGCGCCAAAGAGCTGGCCCAGGAGGAAAACCAGCTGCGGCCTGTTCCTATCGGTCTGCAGGTCGGCAATGTGTTTTCCTTCCAGCAGGATGATATGGGTGCCGAGATAGCTGGTCAGGCTTGCCGGGCTCGATGCTTTTTCCACCACGTAAACGTCCACGGGACGATTGAAATCCAGCATCGAGCGGACCTCTCCGATGACCGAGTTCAGTACCGGGAGGCTGTCCTCCGTCACTTTCACCCCGTTGCCGAGCAAGGCAGCCCGAAATACCTGGAGCACCGCCCATACAAAGGCGCCCACGAAGAAAAGCAGACCCGCTGTCAAGGCGACCGCTGCGGCACCGTAGATTGCATAAGCGGCCAGCGCGGCGACTCCGAATACAATGATCGTCGCGGTCAGGGCCAGCAGCAGCCGCCCGTATTCACTGGGATGGAGCAAAGACGGCACATCGACTCCGGCGGGTTCCCGGTGAACTGTGCGCGGAGCTCCCGGCGGGACCGGCGGGATCATTGGCGATGGGGAATTTCCGCTTGTGCTCATGGCAGGCTCCGAAGATTGCCGGCGAATTGAGCTGAGCGTAGCCCTTGCGCGTTACAGCCGTGTTATGGGACGGCGTGGACGACCGTACCCGCGGCCGTCAGGGGAACGACCGATGGCTTCAGGCATTTGGGCGGCGGTGAGCCTGCCAAGCGGTTAGCGGCTCACCGCCGGGCCCGACCTGTCCTCAGATGCTGCCGGGCCCCTTGGTCGGATCCGTGTTCGTCGCCGGTCCCGCAGAGGTCGCGCCGCCTTCGTCCGACCAGTCATTGCCGAGTTCGTCGGTGCGGGCCGGGTCCGACAGCACATCCGGTTCGGTCTCCGGGACGGTGCCGCTGATTCCGGCGCCGGCCTGGCGTGGGAAGGCGGAGTTGGCAGTGCCTGACTCCGGGTCCAGTTCCTGCCGGGCGGCGGAGGAAGTGTCTGTCTTGTTCCCGGCGGACTGCAAGCGGTCCTTGAGGACCGGGACCTTCTCCGCCACGGTATGTTTCACCGTGTCCTTCGCCTCGGTGATCTTTTCCTGGGTGCGCGGGTTCTGCCAAAACTTCCCGGCCTGGCTCTTCAACTGCTCGTACCGCTGTCTGCCGGCCTTGGTGCCGAAAACATAGCCGACGGCCAGTCCGGCGCCGAACGTGAGGGCTCGCATCATGGCTCTGCTCCTGTTCCTCGGTGGCTTCCAAGGCCCAATCTAGCGGGCGGGGCCCGACCTGTCACTGGCAGCGGGCGGGCGGACGCTACCCGGCGAACTGCAGCCAGAGCACCGCGGCGGCGATCACGACCGCGGCGGGGACCATCCAGAGCCAGGTGCGCCAGGTGTGCTGCCGGGGCCTGCGCGGCCGCGCGGCGGCTGGTTCAGGCACGGCTTGGCTCATTCCGGTCCGCAGTTCCTTCCGCGTGGGCAGCGGATCACCGGACGGCGCGGCGACCAGGGGGACAATCGGGATCATGCCTGTCGGCGGAACAGGATCCGCGGATCCGGTACGGATGTCGCGGCGGCGCGGATACTGCACCATGTCGGCCGGTTGGGTCATGACCTCAACTTTCATCTGTCGGGCAGGACCGCGGTGCGGGCGGGACGCGGGCCTGCGGCGCACTGCGGGGAACGGCGGGCCGGTGGGACCGCCGTAGCCATCGTATTCCCGCGGCGCCGTTCGACGGCGGCGGATCGGCCGGGCAGGCTCAGACTGTGGGCGAATCGTTATCCTGCCGCCGATCCGGTTGTGCTGCCGGCGAGGCTGTTCTTGCCCGGGCTTCCCTGCCATCCTGTAATTGCTGGAGCCGCGAACGCAGGAGAGCAGTGATGAACCAATCAGGTGGCAGGATCGTCATCGGCGCCGGCGGGTCCGTAGATGGCCGACGCAATGGAGGACGAATCATGGCACTCAAACCGGGCAACACCACCCTCATGGCCGCCGCTGCGGCAGCGGTCCTGCTGGCACTGGCCGGATGCGGCGAGAAGCCCACCGGTTCGGGCCAGCAGTCGGCCGTGAACCCCTCCAGCCCGGTCAACACGGGCACCTACGCCGAGGGGCAGCCGGTCAAGTCCAAGTTCAATGAGTTCGAGGACGCCACCGCCATCACCTACCACCAGCCGGAAATTCCCAAGGGAGCCGACGTGGAGACCCTGGTGAAGAGCGAGGGGAAGAGCACCACCGTGAGCCTGAAGGTCGAGGGGCTCGAAGCCAACCGGAAGTTCGGCGCCCACGTACATGTGAAACCCTGCGGCAAGGAGCCCGGCTCTTCGGGCCCGCACTACCAGAACAAGAAGGATCCGGTGCAGCCCTCGGTCGATCCGGCCTACGCCAACCCGAAGAACGAGGTCTGGCTGGACTTCAAGACGGACCAGGACGGCAACGCACAGGTGGAAAGCACGGTGGACTGGAAGTTCCGCCCGGGTGAAGGCCGGTCCATCGTGATCCATGCCATGCCTACGATGACCGAAAAGGGCAAGGCCGGCATGGCCGGCGACCGGCTGGCCTGCATCAACATCCGCTAGCAGCGCCGGCGTGCGGGTGGCCCCCTCAGGCGGCCAGGGCCGCGTAGCGGCCCCGGCGCTGCAGCAGGCTGTGGTGCGTGCCGTGCTCGACGACACGCCCGGCGTCGAGCACGGCGATCTGGTCCGCATTGCGGACGGTGGACAGCCGGTGGGCGATGGTGATCGTGGTCCGGCCCCGGGCCAGCCGGTCGAAGGCCTCCTGCACCGCGTGTTCGGTGCGGGTGTCCAGGGCGCTGGTGGCCTCGTCGAGGATGAGCACCTGCGGATTGCGCAGCAGGGTCCGGGCGATGGCGATGCGCTGCTTTTCCCCGCCCGAGAAGCGGTAGCCGCGGGAACCGACCATGGTGTCGTACCCTTCCGGCAACGCCGCGATGTGTTCGTGGATCTGTGCATCCCGGGCGGCCTGCTCGATTTCCGCATCGGTGGCGCCGGGCCTGGCATAGCGCAGGTTCTCGCGCACGGTGGCGTGCAGCAGGTAGGTTTCCTGGCTCACCATCCCCACCACTGAAGCCAGATCGGCCAGGGCCATGGTGCGGATGTCCACCCCGTCGATGGTGATCCGCCCGGAGGCAGGGTCGTGCAGCCGGGCCAGCAGGGCCGCCAGGGTGCTTTTGCCGGAGCCGGTCTGTCCGACCAGGGCCAGGCTGGTGCCGGCCGGGATGTCCAGTTCCACGCCGTCGACGGCGGGCATCGGGCTGCCGGGGTAGCCGAAGCTGACCTGCTCGAAGCGCACGTGCCCGTCCAGCCGGGCCGGGTCGATATCGGCCGGTACGGCCGGGTCGGCGATCTCCACCGGCAGGTCGAGGTATTCGAAGATGCGGGCGAACAGCGCCAGTGAACTGGTCAGGCTGATGCCCACGCTCATCAGCCCCAGCAACGGCCGGAAGAGCCCGTTCTGCAGTGCCGTGAAGGCGACGACGGTGCCGATGCTGATCTGCCCCGCGGTGGCGGGCAGCCCGGCGGCCAGGTAGATCAGGGCCGGAACGGCGGCGAAGACCAGTCCCATGGTGGCCATCCGCCAGCGCCCTGCCAGTTCCGAGCGCAATTCCAGCTCGGTCAGGCGCTTTGAGGAGTCGGCAAAGCGCGCCGCCAGCGCCGGTCCCGTGCCCAGGGTCTTGCTCAGCTGGATGCCGCTGACCGAGAGGGACTCCTCGACGGCCACGTTCATGTCGGCCAGCTCGCGCTGGCGGCGGGCGGTGAGCTCCCGGCGCATGGCCGCCACCTTGCGGGCGAGCATGATGGCAGGGGGCATCACCAGCAGCGAGATGAGCGAGAGCTGCCAGGACAGCGCCACCATGGCCGCCAAGGTGGCGACGGCAGTGGTCAGGTTGGTGGCGATGCCGGTGGCCGTGGAGGTGACCACCGCCTGCATGCCACCGATGTCATTGGTGATCCGGGACTGGATTTCGCCGCTGCGGGTACGGGTGAAGAACCCCAGGGACTGGCGCTGCAGGTGCGTGAAGACGTCCGAACGCAGCCGGTGCATGACCTGCTGGCCGACCCGGGTGCTGATCCAGGTCTGGAGGATGCCGAACACGGCGGTGGCCAGGGCGACGGCGAGCATTCCGGCCGTGAGCAGGATCAGCAGGCGCAGGTCCTGCTTCGGCAGGGCGGTGTCGATGACCGCCCGCAGCAGGAACGGGGCGGCCATCGAGGCCGCCGAGGATGCGACGATGATGGCCGTCACCAAGGCCAGTTGCCGGCGGTACGCGGCGAACAGGCCGGCGATGCGGCGCAGCGACACGCGGCCGGCCTGCTCCCGTTCCTCGGCGGTGGGGGCCGGGGCGAAGCGGCGGCCGGGGTTCATGCTGGCAGGTTCCGTGGGAACCACCCCTTTCTGCCGGGCCGGCGGCAGGGACCGCGGCCGCAAAATACTGGGGAAACCTCAATATGAGGCTACAACTGTATCAGCTGCTAGGCTATTCCCGTGGCCGATGAAAACCTGCTGGATTCCTTCTGGGCCGTGGCACGGCAGCTGCGGCGGCGCTCCCGCGAGGTGCTGGCGCCCTGGGACGTCTCGCCGTCGCAGTCGCGCGCGCTCGGAATGCTGCGCCGGCACGGGCAGCTGCGCCTCGGCGAGCTGTCCGAACGCCTGCACATCGTGCCGCGCTCGGCTACCGAGGTGGTGGACGGGCTGCAGCAGCGCGGCTGGTGCATGCGCGAGCCGGATCCGGCCGACCGCCGGGCCACCGTGGTCTCGCTGACAGAGGCCGGGCGCAGCCTGGCCGAGGCCATCCGGGCCGCACAGCAGGAGCAGGCACGGAACTATTTCGCCGTGCTGGGCGAGGGCGAGCGCGCCCAGCTGGCGGCCATCCTGGACCGGCTGGTCCGCGACCCGGCCGGTGGAAGCTAGATGATCGGGTCCCGACGGATTGCCGATGGCCGCAGGCGCCCGGCGGGCCGGGACGGCACGACGTGCTAGTCCGCGAACGACTCTCGCAGCTCCAGCACCCCGGAGTCCATGGCCTGGCTGCAGATCTGCTGGTTCGGGCACACCGAGACCGAAGCCCGGGCGACCGCGTCCCCGGTGCGGAAGGCGTAGTAGCCGCCGGCCGCCAGCAGCAGCAGGTCTTCGGTCTGGGAGCTGCCGGTGCAGGTACCCGGGCCGACAAACCCGGTTCCCGAAGCCGTCCGGCCGTCCAGCACGGTCTGGGACAGCTCCACGAACATGTTGTAGGACTGCCCGGCATCGCACCGGAACGTGACCGTGACCGAGACGCCCGCGCCGTCGGCCAGCAGCGAGCCGCGGTCCGGCAGTTGGATGGCGAGGTCTGCCGCGGCGGTCGTGGCGGCGCCGGCAGGAGCTGCTCCGGCCAGCAGGCCCAGGACGGTGGCGAATCCGGCGAGGCCGGACAGGGATGTTGTTCTCATGGCTGGTTGTCGACATTCAGGAAGAGCGGATAATCGTCGAGACGCCCGAAGGCTTGGTCCGCCGGAGCGGAGCACCGCGGCTGAAGAGCCCGTGGCCCTATTGTAGGGGCGGGGCCGTTATCCGGCACGCCTGCCGCCGGGTTCACGGCAGCAGGCGGCAGGCCTTGTTCGTGGACGAGGCCGATGGCATGGCCGACCTCATGCCGTACCATGCGCCGCGGCTCGTCGTCGGCGGGATCCGGGTGAGCCGGCCGAAGTTCATGCTCAGTTCGGACACCGGGATGCTTTGGGCCTGCATGCCCAGATAGGACCAGGAGCCGTTGCCCTGCGCGAAGACGACCCGGATGCCGCCATCGTTGTCCCTGATCTCCGTGAAGCTGAGGTTGGCCATGTCTGGTACGGCTGGTGTAGCGCAAGGCCGTTACCCGGCCGTTGCAGCCGGCGGGGGCGCCGGCCGCCAGTAACGCCCGCGTAACGCGGTCCGCCTAGGGTGGCAACGCACCTGTCCTGCGAACCCGCCTTCCAGGCCGGGGATTTCCTTCAGGAGGCATCCATGACCGCCAGCAGCCTGTCCGGCCGGGAAATGGCCAGCGCCCTCAATACCGACACCGCGCAGCCGGTCACGGCCTGGATAACTGTGGACGTCGGCCTGCACGCCGCCGGCGGCCGCTTCACCGTCCTGACCCGGAATAAGGGAGGAAAACATGCCCAAGTCCCACACGCCCGCCAGGGAACCGGAACCTACCGAGGCCTTTGGCGGGACCGCTCCGATGGAAGTGCAGCAAAGCCCCGGCCGCGAAGCGGCTCCCGCCGACGACCGGCCGGAGGAAACGTTCGGCGCCGGATCCGCAGCCCTGCCGCCGCGGAACATGGAGGAGATCCCGCATGCCACCGTGGCCGAGATGATCCGCATCGAGCGGGAACCGGGGCGGTGAGCGGTGGAGATCAGGTTCCGCAACAACACCGCCGGCAGCGTGAGCGTGGCCGTGATGTTCTACAGCCCGGACGCCTGCAGCCATGACGGCCAGTGGGGAACCCGCGGCTGGTGGGTCATCGGCCCCGGTGGCACCGCCCACGTACTCAACACCGGCAACCGGTACTTCTGCTTCTACGCCGAAGCCACCGACGGCACGGTCTGGGCCGGGGAGTTCGGGCCGATCTACATTTACCGGGAGGCCTTCGACTCCTGCCTGCTGATCGGCTCCACGGCGGCGATCGGCAAGGTGGGCACCCGCCGGGTCGACACCCGCGGCCATGACACCATCGTGAACCTGAACCGGTGACGGCCCGCCGGGTGATGCCGGGGTAACGCACCGGTGACGGGCGGTTTCCTACGCTGGGAGGGCACGGCCGGACCGGTTCCGGCCGTGACCAATGTCCGGGCAGGCCCCTATTTCTTCCCCGGGACCGCGGGTATTCTGGCCGTACGACCGATTCGTCGGCCCTGCGTTTGGCGTATCGAAGGAGAGTCAGCATGTTGCGGGGATACTGGTTTGAAATGGGCTGGGCCTGGATTTTCGGCCTGCTGCTGCTGGCCATCATCGCGTTGCTGGCAACGCTGGTCGTGCGCGCCTTCACGGGCGGCCCGGGCCGGCAGGGGCCGGAATGGGCAGTGGCGGGACAGGCGGGACAACGGGTGCTTCCGCCGCCGCGGAGTCCGGCCCGGCAGATCCTCGACCAGCGGTTTGCCCGCGGCGAGCTTTCCATCGACGAATACAACGAGCATCTGAGGGTGCTGGGCGAGCCGCCGTATCCGCCCGGGCAGGAGCCGCCGCGGGCCTGACCGCCCGGCCGGCAGCACCGGCGGGCCGGTCAGAGCACGCCGGGCTTGCCCGAGGCAAACAGCCAGATGTCGAACAGCTTGCCGAGGTCCTTGCCGGAAACCTCTTCGGCCAGCCGGATGAAGTCCGCAGTGGAGGCGTCGGCGCCGGCGTGGTCCTTCACCCAGCGGCGCAGGATCTTGAAGAAGGTGTCATCGCCCACCGTAGTGCGCAGCTGCTGCAGCACCATGGCGCCCCGCGCCTGCAGGCTCGGATCGAAGATCCGGTCCGGTCCCGGATCCGCCACCTTGAGGTCCCAGAACTGGTCCTTGGCCGGAATGCCGGCATAGAACTCGAAGGTCTGCTGCGCCGTGCCCAGGTCCTGGTTCTCGTTCCACAGCCATTGCGCGTAGGTGGCAAAGCCGTCGCTGAGCCAGGCATCCTTCCAGCCGGACACGGAGACGGAACCGCCGAACCACTGGTGGGCCAGCTGGTGGACCATCAGCGAGTCCGCCCCGCCGGGATCGTAGAAGAAGTCCTTGGCATACAGCGGCCGGGACTGGCTTTCCATCGCGAAGCCCAGCCCGTCCGCTGCGGTGACAACGCCGCCGGCCTCCTTGAAGGGATACCTGCCGAGCACCTTGGACAGGAAGTCGATGATCCGCGGCTGGCGCGAGAGCGCTGCCTTGATTTTCGAACCGATCGACGGCGGCGCCGAGACGCCGGCCGTCCAGTTGTTGCCGTTTGCCGGGCTGCCCTTCGGGGCACGGGAAACCTTCCAGCCGTTGAGCCGGTCCCGCTTCCGGTCCGGTTCGAAGGAGGTGGAACCTTCGCCGGTGGAAACCTTGATGTCTTCCAGCAGCACGCCGTTGTGCTGGCCCGTGATGTCGCTGGCGTAGGTGATGGCCAGTTCCACGTCCTTGCCGGCGTAGCCGGACAGGTCGAAGCGCCACTGTTCCCAGCCGCCGCTGGAGCCGCTGGCGGCCCACCATTGGCCGGAGCTGCCCTTCGGGCGGCAGCCGCCCTTGCCGTCGCCGCTCTGATAGTGCTTCAGGAACGGATGCACCTCATGCCAGGCGGGGCAGGAGAACCCGGTGTCCTGGGTCGCATGGCCGGTGGTGTCCTGCAGCGTGGTCCACTGGTCCGCCCCGGCCACCCGGGCCTCGACGAAGGCGAAGTCCCAGCCGGGTTCGGTGTCGCGGTCCATCCAGAAGGAGAGCGTGGCGCCGTCCTCCGGGATGCTGATGGTGCGGGCCAGGCGCTTGTAGGACGCGTTGGCGCTGCGCGACCATGCCAGTCCGTTGCCGTTGCGGGGCAGCACCAGCTTCTCCAGGGACGGGTCCACGGCGTCCCAATAATGGACACCGGCCCTGGTGTATTCGCGGAAGTCGAACCGGCCGACGTTGATCGAGGCAAGGTAGGGGACGATGGGCTCGTCCGCCTCCCAGGTGAAGGTGGTCCGGCCGGCCTTGCTGGACATCCTGCGCAGCGCGCCGTTGGCGACCACCTCCCAGTCCTGCGGGACGCTGATCCGGTAGCTGAAGGTGGCCTTGTCCCGCGGCGTGTTGTTCACCGGGAACCAGGTGGGGGCGCTGAGCGGATGCCCGGTCACCACGGCCCCTCCGGGGGTATGGATGAAGCCTGCCTTCCCGGGCCGGGTCAGGGTTTGGGGGCTGCCGCCGTATTCGACCACGGTGCGGAACAGCGACCCGCGGCTGATGCCGCGCGGCGGCCGGATGGCCAGCTCGCCGTCCGGGGTGTGGGTCCAGGACGCGGTGAGTCCGTCCACCTGCACGGAATGGACCGTCAGCCCCTGCAGGTCGAGGTTGAACGAGGAGAGGTCCTGGCCGGCCCGGGCACTGATCGTGGCATGCCCGTTGAGTTCGTCCGTGGGCGGGTTGTAGTCCAGGTCCAGCTGGTAGTGCTTGACGTCGTAGCCGCCGTTGCCGGCCAGCGGAAAGTAAGGATCCCCGGCACCGGCGGATCCCTGCTGGTATTCCGAAATCGCAGGGCCCGGGGCAGCCAGGGCCGTACCGGGCAGGGCGGCGAGGACGACGGCGAGGCCCAGCGCGGTGCGGGCCCGCCGCCACCATCGCGTGGACGGCGCGAGGCACCGCCGGCCGGCAGGTGCACCGGCGCCGGGCCGCTCTCCGGCTGTCCAGGACCTGAAGTTTGCGCTCATGTCTCCCCAACCGGTCCGCCGGAACGTGTCCGCCGGACCCCGACGCGGAACGGCGCAACGGCATGCGGCCGCCGCGCAGTTCGTAACCTCAATGCGATCTGCTCCCCGGCAGGTAATGTCCACCCTGCTATCGCCGGGTGCCGCTGTCAACGCAAGGTCAGCGAAAGAATGCCGCCGACGCCAAAGGCCTGTGCAGCGGTTGCTGCACAGGCCTCATCGTGGTGGGTCCAGGTGGGAAAACGCCGGATTCAGGCCGGCCCGGCCAGCAGCGCCCGGACGCCGATCACCAGCGTGGCAATGCCGAAGATCATGGACGTGGTCACGAGCATGGAATGAACCAGCAGGTACCGGGTGGCGCCGCCCCGCTCATCCCGTGCGCGCGGGTCCCTCCAGACCCGGCGAAGGAACGGGGGCCAGACACACAGGGTCCAGACGCCGGCCAGGACCAGGATCCAGGCCAATGCCGCGGGTAAGTGCATGTGCGCCGTGCCCCGTCAGGCCCGGCCGGCAATCCAGGCTTCGGCCTGGGCCGCCTGGAGGTTGAGGGCCTTGGCCAGCATCGGCTCCGCGGCGGCGGCGATCTTGCCGCCCAGGAACGGGATTCCGGACGTGACCTCGCCCTCCAGTTCCACCCGGGTGGAGCCGCCCTCGGCCACCAGTTTCTGCACGGCCTTGGCGTCCACGGGCGCACCGGCGACCTTGACCTCGACGTCGGCGGTGCGGCTGCCGTCGGCGGCCGGGGCCTGCCACTGCTCGGTCTGGGTCACGGAGAGGGACTCGCCGACGATCTTGCGGGCGATCTCCGGCAGCCGGGTGGTGGGCAGCTTGCGCACCACTGTCAGGTTGAAGGCGCCGTCCACGGAGCCGTCCAGGTTCACGGAAACCAGGTTCCCGCCCACGAGTTCGCTGATGTGGCGGAGGAACGCCTCGCTGATGAAGGTGTCCGTCACCTGGGCAACGGAGTAGGGCAGGGTGGTGGAGGCGTTGAGGGCCATGGTGTCTCTCCCGTAGTGCATAGTGTCAGGGCGTTCGCCGCGCAGGAAGATGCGCCTGCCGGCGGCGGCGCCGAGGTCAGGCAAAACTCTATCCCGAGCGCCGGAGCGCACCCAACTTCGCCGGCCCGGGCCGGCTCAGGGCCGGCCGATGCCCTTGTACTTCCAGCCGGCGGCACGCCAGGCGGCGGGGTCCAGCACGTTGCGCCCGTCGAGGATATTGCGCTCGGCGACCTGCGCGCCGACGGCGGCCGGATCCAGGCTGGTGTACTGCCTCCACTCGGTCAGCAGCAGCAGTGCGTGGGCGCCGGCAATGGCGGTTTCCGGCACCGGGTCGTAGGTCAGCTCCGGGAAGCGGGTCTTGGCGTTGGCCAGGGCTTCGGGATCGGTGACGGTGACGGTGGCTCCCTGCAGCTGCAGCTGGGCCGCCACCGAGAGGGCGGGGGAGTCGCGCACGTCGTCGGAATCGGGCTTGAAGGCGGCGCCCAGGACGGTGATGCGCTTGCCCAGCAGCGAACCGCCGCACAGCTCGCGGGTCATTTCCACCACCCGGGTTCGCCGCCGCATGTTGATCGCATCGACCTCGCGCAGGAAGGTCAGCGCCTGGTCGGCGCCGAGTTCGCCGGCGCGGGCCATGAAGGCGCGGATGTCCTTGGGCAGGCAGCCGCCGCCGAAGCCGATGCCGGCGTTGAGGAAGCGCCGGCCGATCCGTTCGTCCAGGCCGATGGCGTCGGCGAGGACCGTCACGTCCGCGCCGGCGGCGTCGCAGAGCTCGGCCATGGCGTTGATGAAGGAGATCTTGGTGGCCAGGAAGGAGTTCGCGGCGGTCTTGACCAGCTCGGCGGTGGCGTAGTCGGTGACCAGGCGGGGGGTGCCGTCGGCCAGCGGGGCGGCGTAGACCTCGTCCAGGGCGGCGGCCGCCGCCGTCCCGGTACCGCCGGCCGGGACGCCGTAGACGAAGCGGTCCGGGTGCAGGGTGTCGGCCACGGCGAAGCCCTCGCGCAGGAATTCGGGGTTCCAGGCCAGTACCGCCTCCGGTGCGGTGCCGGCCAGGTCCGCGGCCAGCCGGGCCGCAGTGCCCACGGGCACGGTGGACTTGCCGACGACCACGTCGCCGGGACGCAGGTGGGCGGCCAGGGAGGCGAACGCGGCATCGACATAGCGCAGGTCGGCCGCGTATTCGCCCTTGCGCTGCGGGGTGCCCACGCACACGAAGTGCACCCCGGCACCGGCGGCGTCGTCCATCTCGGTGCTGAAGCTCAGCCGGCCGGTGGCCTGCACCTCGGCGAGCAGCTCCGGCAGGCCGGGTTCGAAAAACGGAGCCCGTCCGGCCTGCAGGTCGCCGATCCTGCGCTCGTCCACGTCGATCCCGACGACCTCGTGGCCCAGCTTGGCCATGCACGCGGCATGGACCGCCCCCAGATAACCGCAGCCGATAACAGAAATACGCATTCACACGTCCCTTGCAGATCCCGACGTCACTTACTGCATTGACGCTACTGCTTCCAGATTAAGGGAAAATGACGGTCTCCATGGTCCCGGGCTCCGTGGTCCCGGGCACCTCACCGTCGCCCCTTCCGCCGGCGGGAAGACCTGGGGCGCGGTTCCAGCGCGAGGCTGGCCGCGGCGCCCAGTGCCGCGCCCAGCGAATTGGCCAGCACATCCTGGAAGGTGCCGACGCGTTCGTCCAGGAAGAGGTACTGTGCCAGTTCGACCGCACCGGACAGCGCCGCGGCCAGGACCAGGGCAAGCCAGCGCCGCGGCCATGGCAGCAGGGCGCCGACGAGCAGGCCGAAGGGCAGGAAGAGCAGGACATTGGCCGCCAATTCCACCGCGCCGTAATCGATCCACGCCGGCACGCCGTGCCGGTGCAGCGCCTGGAGCGTGGTGTGCAGGAATCCGGCAGCCGGCCGGTCCACCGGCACCGGCCACAGCACGATGAAGGCCAGCGCCGCAGCGTAGAGGGCCAGTGCCGACCACACCGGAGTGCGGCTCCACGGCCGCCTAGCGCGCATGGGCCCGCGGCCGGGACGCCGGTGCCGCTTCCGCCGGGACCTGGACCGTGTCCGCCGGCGGCAGGCATACCGTGAAGGTGGTGCCGGCGCCCGGCTCGCTCTCGAACGTAATCCGGCCGCCGTGGGCATCCACGATGGACTTGGTGATGGCCAGGCCCAGCCCGACGCCGGGGATCGCCGCCTGACGCACGTTCCCGGTCCGGAAGAACCTGGTGAAAACCTTGCGGTGGTCCGCCTTGGCAATGCCGATCCCGTGGTCTTCGAGCCGGAAGGCGGCACCGCCGGAATCCGCCCAGGCACGGACCGAGACGTCCCCGCCGGCAGGGGAGTATTTGATCGCGTTGGAGAGCAGGTTGTCCGCCACCTGGCCCATCCGCTCCGGATCGATCAGCGCCGGCAGGGTCTGCGGAGCCTCCAGGTGCAGCCTGACGCCGGACGCCTCCGCCTTGGGGCCGGCGGATGCGACGCTGGCGCGCAGCACCTGGGCCAGGCAGGCGGGCCGCAACCTGACCGAGTAGTTCCCGGTGGCGGTGGAGAGCAGGTCGGTGACCAGCTGGAGCAGCCGCTCGGAATTGCGCAGGGCGATGCGCAGGGCGGCGGCGGCGTCCCGGGGAAGCCCGGATTCCTCCTCCAGGACCAGGTCCAGATGGCCCATGATCGAAGTCAGCGGGGTGCGCAGTTCGTGGGAGACGCTGGCGACGAATTCCTCCTTGACCGCCAGCGCGGTGACCAGGTCGGTCACGTCGGTGAAGGTGATGACCGAGCCGTCGAACCGCCCGTCGTCGTCCGTCATCGCGCGGGCTGTGACGGACACGGCGCGCTGCCGCTCGCCGGGCCCCAGCCAGATGAGCCGGTCCGAAAAGGATTCGCCGCGGACGGCACGGCTAACCGGACGTTCCCGGGCCGCTATCGGGGTCTTCCGGTCCGCTTCGAACGCCAGCAGCCCGGATTCGCCAGGATCCGCAGCGCCCGCCGGAACGGCCAGCCGGTGGTACATCCGCTGCTGGCTGTTCATCAGGATCTCCCGGCCACCGGCGTCCACGGCCACCACGCCGACGCCCACGGTGTCCAGGACGGTGTCCAGCAGGCGGGAGCGCTTCTTGCTTTCCGCCAGCAGGCGCTGCAACTCCCGGTCCCGGGCCGCCAGTGCACGGTTCCGTGCGGTCAGGTTTCCGCTGACCAGCGCCGCCGAAACGGCCAGTGCCAGCATGACGATGGGCACGGCAACCGGGGTGGCCAGGTCGGCAGGCTCCACGGGCCCGGCCGCGGCGATGACCGGCACCCACACGACCGCCGCCGCGGCGGCCAGGCTGATGAGGCAGGCCGCCACCGCACAAACACCGGACCAGGCCAGCCAAAACACCGGAAAGACCGCCAGCAGGTACAGGCCGGCCAACGCGTCGGCGGCTCCGTGGCGGACCAGGCCGACGACGGCGAAGTCGAGTATCGGGATCACCCAGAAGGAGCCGTAGGGCAGCCGGTGCCAGGGCACTGCCGCGCAGGCGGCGGTCAGCAGCGCCAGCAGGACCAGGCCGCCGGCGAAAACCGGATTGGCAAGCCTGCCCGGATGGAACAACGCGGCCGCTGCCGTGACCATCGCGACGGCGGCCACCAGCGGCAGCTGGCTGAGCAGGACACGGCGGCGCAGCGATCCCCGGTGAATCTGCCGGTTGGTGCCGGCCGGAACCGGTACGTGCCTGATGAATGCGGGCATGTCGTGACGCGTCCTTCCCCCATGGACCGTTTGCTGCTCCGCGGCGGGCGCCGGGCGCCGTCGGGACGAGCACCAGTATAGACAGGGCCGGCCGCGGCGGCACCGGCCTTTGGGCCGGCGGCCGGAAGCCGGCGCACGTCCGTGTAACCTGCCGGCAGGGGGCAGGTATACTGCAGCTCTGTGGCTGGTGAATAGTTCACCTGCACATGGTTTACGTAGTGCAGCAATATGGTTAAGTTCAGGCGAAGTCGGGGGGCAGCGTGAATAGCCAACGTGTGGCGGTCATTATTGAGGACGACGGGGACATCCGAAGCATTCTCGAATCGGTTCTGCAGCAATCCGGGTTCGAGATCCACGCCGCCGCCACCGGCGCCGAGGGCGTGGAAGCGGTCCGCCGCTTCGAACCGGACATCATCACGCTGGACCTGGGCCTGCCGGACTTCGACGGGTTCGAGGTGGCCCGGCAGGTACGCCAATTCAGCGACGGCTACATCGTGATGCTGTCGGCGCGTGCCGAGGAACTGGACACGTTGCTGGCCCTGGAGGCCGGTGCCGACGACTACCTGACCAAGCCGTTCCGGCCGCGCGAACTGCGGGCCCGGGTGGCTGCCATGCTGCGCCGTCCGCGCCATGCCGGCGCGGCTGCCGCGCAGCCTGTTCCGGTGCCCGAAGCGGATTCCAGCGCGCTGGTGCACAACGGCCTGCTCGTGGACCAGGCGACCCGCACGGCGCAGCTGGGCGGCCGGGACGTGGACCTGACCCGGACCGAGTTCGACCTGCTGCATGCCCTCATGGAGAGCGGTCGGGTGGTCCGAACCAAGTCGGACCTGGTCCGCCGGCTGCGGTACGAACACTATGACACCGGCGCGTTCGTCAGCGAGGCGGACGAACGCGCGGTCGAGGTGCATATCGGCAACCTGCGCCGCAAACTGGGGGACGATCCGCGGTCCCCGCGCTGGCTGGAGACCGTCCGCGGCGTCGGCTACCGGCTGGCCCCGCAGGTCCAGGACTGACCGTCCCTGCGCGGCGCCCTGCCGGGTCCACGCTATGAGCATGATGCCCGGCGACCGTGGCACCGGGCGGACGGCCCTGCCCGTGCCTGGGCCAGGGACTCCTGCTCGTGCCGTTGCCGGATGGCGCCATGGGAAGGCCCGCCCTCCTGCCGGGAAGGGCGGGCCGGATACGGCAGCGGGACTACTTGACCTCGTGCGAGTCCGAGCGGCCGAGGAGCTGCTTGGGAATGAAGAAGGCCAGGGCGAACAGGATCAGGCCGAGGGCGAACGCCGGGATGGCGCCGATCTGCGGCTCCAGGCTGAAGCTGACGAGCGAGGCGAAGAAGATCACTAGCACAACCAGGAAGGTGATCAGGTTGCCGGCCAGGCGGCCTTCGCCGGCATGGGAGCGCTGCGTGGTGCGGGGCATGGGGAAACTCCTCGATAGTGCGGGTGGGTGGGGCGTTGGGAACCGGCCTCAGTAGGCCGCCGCGCCCTGTTCACCATTAACAATAGCGACAGATGAGCTGGCGCCAATTCGTGTTGCGCCCGCCTCGATCAGGGCACGGGCGTCCTCGACGGTGCGCACGCCGCCGGAGGCCTTGACGCCCAGGTCCGGACCGACGGCTTTGCGCAGGAGCATGACATCCTCGACGGTGGCACCGCCGCCGCCAAACCCGGTGGAGGTCTTGACGAAGTCCGCGCCGGCCTCGACGGCAGCCTCGCAGACCATGACCTTCTGCTCGTCGGTGAGGAAATGCGTCTCCAGGATGACCTTCAGGATGGCCCCGCCTGCGTGCACTGCGTCCGCCACGGCGGCGATGTCCATATAGAGCGAGCTGCGGTCGTTGGCCCGGGCCGCCGCAATGTTGATGACCATGTCGATCTCGTCCGCACCGTCCAGGTTGGCCCCGCGCGCTTCGTAGACCTTAACGTCCGTCGGTGTGGCGCCGAACGGGAAGCCCACCACGCTGCAGGTCTTCACCCCCGACCCCTTCAGCGTATTGTGCACCAGGGCGGCCCAGATCGGGTTCACGCAAACGGACGCGAAGCCGTATTTGACCGCCTCCTCGCAGACCCGCAGGATGTCCTCGCGCGACGCCTCGGGCTTGAGCAGCGTGTGGTCAATGTACGAGGCGATGTCGGACATGGTGCTCCCTTCCTGGACGATCCCGGGCCCTGCCCTGGGCCGGCCCGCTCTGGCTTCCCATCTTTGCATAAACTCCGCACGAAGAGGCCGCCGGGGCCGGGCCCGCCGTCCTGTCGGCGGCCTGCCGCCGGGGTACCCGCCGCCGAGGTGTTCACGGCGCTGTGGAGGACCGCAGTCCGCGCGGCGGCCCGGCGGTTCACATGAGCGTAGGCACCGCTGTGGGGAGTAGCCGGGCAATGCGCGTGGATCCGGACGACGGCCTGCTCCTTCATGTTGCACCGGTGCGGGGCAGACAGCCTGCACTTCGCCGTCAGCGGGAAATGCAGGCGCGGAAGGGCACCCGTGCCGTAGGACCTCAGATGCAGCAGGGCATCCCCGGAGCCCGCTAGACGTTCAGCCGGTACCCGCGCTTGACCACGGTCGCCACCAGCCGCGGGTCCGGCAGCGCCTGCCGCAGCCGGCTGACCGCCATGTCCAGGGCATTGTCCGCCGTGGCGTCGGGCAAACACCCGGCCATCGCGTCGCGGGTCAGGACCGCGCCGCCGGCCGCGGCCA
>NZ_JBHTML010000038.1:0-26311 GCF_042679445.1 Arthrobacter sp. GCM10027362 | reverse complement strand
CCGCTCAAGCCGATGTTCGCCTTCACCCCGCTGGAATCCACCCGCAACTACATGGCCCTGATCTGGGGCATCACCCCGCTGCTGGTGGACTTCGCCTCGCACACCGACCAGATGACCGCCCAGGTGGACCGCGTCCTGTACGAACAGGACCTGGTGGACCTGGACGACCTGGTGGTCATCGCCGCCGGCTCGCCGCCGGGCACCGCCGGGTCCACCAACATGGTCAAGGTCCACCGGGTCGGGGACCTGGCCGACGCCGGGTCCGGCAACCTGCGCCGCCGCGAGAAGGTCGGCCCCTGGCCCGAAGCCAAAAAGCCCTCCTGACCCCCCTCGGAAAACTGGTCGGCAGATGCCGTGATTCGGCGGAAACCGGTCAGCAGATGTCCTGCAACGGAAAGCGGCCGGCGGGTGCCCCATTGAGGGCGCCCGCCGACCACTTTCCCGTCAGGCAGAGCAAGTAGTGACCAATTTTCCGCCGCGGGAGCTGCTGGCCGGTTCTTGCTTCCCGGCGTTAGTTCACCTGGTTGATGATGGTTTCGGCGACTTCGCGCATGCTCAGCCGGCGGTCCATCGACGTCTTTTGGATCCAGCGGAAGGCCTCGGGCTCGGTCAGGCCCATCTTGGTGATCAGCAGGCTCTTGGCCCGGTCCACCAGCTTCCGGGTGGTGAACTGCTCCTGCAGGTCCGATACCTCGGCCTCCAGCGCCTTGATCTCCTGATGCCGGGACAGGGCAATCTCGATGGCGGGCACCAGGTCCGCCGGAGTGAAGGGCTTGACCACGTAGGCCATGGCGCCGGCATCGCGGGCGCGTTCCACCAGTTCCTTCTGGCTGAAGGCGGTCAGCAGCACCACGGGGGCAATCCGCGCCTTCACAATCTGCTCCGCGGCGGTGATGCCGTCCATCACCGGCATTTTGACGTCCATCAGGACCAGATCCGGCTTCAGTTCGTGCGCCAGCTGGACTGCCTTTTCCCCGTTATCCGCCTCGGCGACGACGTCGAATCCTTCGCCCCGCAGGATCTCGACAATATCCAGGCGGATGAGGGTCTCGTCTTCGGCAACAACAACGCGGCGTGCGGGGGTGGGCTCTGTCTGTTCGGACACGGCGGCTCCTTGAAGGCGTTCAGGTGAATCCGTGTTGCAGGTTCACGGAATTAGCCTATCGGCATGTAGAGTAGATTTTCGCACGGATGACACATGATGGTGTTCACAGCTTTTGCGGTGATCACGGCCGGAAGTCGTCCTCAGGCCCGAGTGGCGGAATTGGCAGACGCACCGCACTCAAAATGCGGCGCCGAAAGGTGTGTGGGTTCGAGTCCCACCTCGGGCACAGTGTTTCCCCAAGTCTGGGGCTTTTTCTTCTTCGAGTGTGTGCACTTTGTGCACGGATTCCTCTGACTTCTGGTTCGGGACGTTGTGCGGGGTCCCGGCGGGCTATGGAATTGTCCGGGGCATGGCCGCTGCCGGGCCGCGGTGCGCCAGTCGGCAGTCCTGCTAGTCACCGCGTCCTGATCCCGGCAGCATGTGTGCCGCCGCAAGGTGCCCCGGCCGGGCTTTCCCGCCGGCGGGGGAGCGACCGGGGAATGTCGCGTTTGGGGACCGGTGAATTCATGCGGTCGTTGCAACGAGGGGCACTTCGGGGTCCAACAGTAGCCGCTGCATGGCTTGTGCTGGGCTGATTCCGCCGAGAATCTTGCGGGGGCGGGCGTTCAGTTCGGCTGCAACTTCCAGCAGACGCTCCGGGGCGTGGACGGACAGGTCGGTCCCTTTGGGGAAGTACTGCCGCAGCAGGCCGTTGGTGTTTTCGTTGGAGCCGCGTTGCCAGGGACTGTGCGGGTCGCAGAAATAGATGTCCATCTTCGTCGCCAGGGTGATCTCCCGGTGCCTGGCCAGCTCGGTGCCCTGATCCCAGGTCAGGGACTTGCGCAGGTGTGCCGGGAGGGTGGCAATCACGGCCAGGAGCCCGTCGCGGACGGCCGGGGCGCCGTGGTCATCAGGGAGATGGACGAGCATCACGTAGCGGGTCTTGCGTTCGACCAGAGTGGCGATGGCCGACCGGCAGTTCGATCCAAGAACCAGATCGCCCTCCCAGTGCCCGGGCACGGCACGGCCGGCGACCTCGGCGGGCCGGTCGCTGATCAGGACCATGTCAGGGATCTTTGATGGGCGTTTTCCGGTGCGTCCGCGAGGCCGCCTCACCGCCCGGCCGGTGCGCAGATGCTGGTGCGCAGCCCGCCGCGCCCCTGAACAAACAGGGCCTGGTAGATGGTTTCGTGGGACACCCGCATCCGGCTCTGGTCGGGAAAATTTTCATCGAGGTGGAGACTGATCTGCTCCGGGCTCCACTTCACGCACAGTTTGGTCTGCACCAGTAATGCCAGCTCGGGATAGTCAAACTTACTGGCCTTCGGCCGGCGTCCGCGGAACTCTGCCCGCTTCTGCGCGGCATGAGGAGCATAAGCACCACGTGCGCTGCCGTTGCGCCGCAGCTCACGGCTTACGGTCGACGCCGACCTCCCGATACCCAGGGCAATGGAACGCACCGAGGCACCGGACAACCGCAGATCTGCGATCTGCAGCCGTTCATCCAACGACAGATACCGCCCCGAGGGTTCCGGGCGCCTCCGAGGTATCCGTCCGCCGGTTGCCAAGCGCCAACGCCGCCCTGTTTGTCTGTTCACACCCACAGCATCACACGCCGCAGTCAATGTGGAACCTCCGGCCATCAACACCCAAAACGCGGCCTGCATACCCGCCAAATCCCGTCGGGAAACCATACACAACACCTCACATCAAAACACGGCGTTGCGACGACCCTTTGAACTCGCCACCGGCTTATGCGAACCCCGGCCTACCCGCCAGAGCCTCTCCGGCCATTTTCCCTTATGCTATGCGCCACACGCCGGAACGAGGCTATAGGCGACGGATGGGGTTGGCAGCCAGCAGGGAATTGCCATCGCGGACAGAATGTACCGTCATCAAGGACATGAGACTGTCCGCGTTTGTCTCCGGGCTGCGAAACGTATCGTCGTCCCACCTATGGCAGGGGCGGGCCCCCGTGCCGATGGTAGTTTTGGGAGGGTGAGCACCGTTGGAAATGAGCGCAGACCTGGCCTGGTCGGAAGTGGGGGCAGCGCTCAGGAAAAGGCACCGCGCCAGTCGCTGCGCGAGCTGCAGAAGCAGTTGACGCGGGAGCGGTTGATTGAGGCTGGCGCGGAGGAGTTTCGGAGCCGGGGCTACAACGAAACGACGGCTGAAAACATTGCCAGTGCAGCAGGTGCCAGCCGGGCAACCTTCTACGTCTATTTCCGGAGCAAGGCTGAAGTTGTTGCCGAGATCATGCGGCAGGGGGCGCCAGAGGTGCTGGCTGCGTACCGCCGGCTGGACGAGATTGAGAACCCGGATCTGGAGAGCATCGTGTCCTGGCTCGGGGACACCTTTGCCCTGTGGCGCGAGAAGGCCCGGGACTTTGCCACTATGGAGCAGGCGCTCGCGAATGATGATGTGGTGACCGATACTTGGATCTCCGTCCTGGGGAACAGCTACAAGGTCATGCCGAGGACGTTCTCCCGGTTTACGGATCCGGACGAGCACGAGCGTGCGCGGCTGCACCTTCTGACCCTGCAGATGGCGCTGGACCGCATGATGTATTTTGCCGTTATTCGTGAGCGCCCGGTGGATATGGTCAGTCTTAAAGAGGTGCTCGCCGCCCAGTGGCTCGCCTTCCTCTGCAGGGGTACAACAACTCAGTGAGTGTCCCTGCCGGGGCGGGGACACTCACTGATTGGATGTGGGCGGCTTCCTTGCAGCCTTCCTGGGATGCTGTCCGCTCGAGGCAGCCGACCGCCCGGGAATGGTTTCGCTTGCATTCGGTGACCAGTCGGTTGTTATCGGCGGAGCTTGTCGGTGTAGCCACCCTGTATCTGGAAGAGCCGCGCTTCGCCGTCGACATCGCTCAGACCAGGGGGATGGATGGTTCTGGATTCATTAGTGGCGGAATCACCGTCGTCGCCAAAACCGATTTTCGGGTATTGGGAAATGAAGTCAAGGGGTCTTGCCGGTGATAGAGCTCCAGTCTCGTGCTTCCTTCCAGAGAGACGCAGACACCCCCGAGCAGTGTGTACCTGCTTGTTAGTGGCTGGAAATTTCCGTGAGGCGCACGCTCTTGGACAACGAGAAGGCGGCGGCGACCGCAACCAGGCAGACGATAGCGGCGGTGATGAAGCCTATACCGTAGTTTTCGGCCAATGGCAGGGGGGCCTCCGGCGTGGTGTTGAGTCCGATGATTGCGGCATAGATGGCCGTGCCGATGGACGAGGAGGACAAGGCGATGGCGACATAGAGGGAGGCCGTACCGGCGCCCCTGCCTTCCGGTGCTTCGGCGGCGATGACGGAGATGGCTACGGTGAGCACGGTTGTGTAGGCAATGCCGTAGAAAAGAATTCCCACGACGACAGCCCACAACTGGGCGTGCATGAAGTACAGCCAGATGAAGGACAGCGTCAGCAGGATGGCACCGGCTGCAAGCGGTCCGCGCGGCGGGATGCGGTGGAGCAGCCGCGGGACGTAGAGCGAAACAACAATGCCGGCGGCGGTCATCGGGATGAACAGGAAGCCTGCCATCAGCGGATTCAGGCCGAAGCCATAGCCCGCCAATCCCGCCGGAGTCAGGGCCCAGCCCATCACAAAGTTGAAGATCATGATGCCGGCGGCGCCCAGGGCAACAAAGACAAGGTAGGCCGGCAGCAGGCGGGTGCTCAGCAGCAGGCTGACATCGACCAGCGGCTGCTTGCTTCGGGACTCTGCCACGAGCGCCAGGACCAGCCCGACGATCCCTCCGATGACCCAGATCAGCGTGGCCGTGGAGAAGAAGCCCCAGGCCGTGCTCTGGCTGATGCCGATGCACAGGGCCGTGAGGGACAAGCCCATCAGGACGACGCCGGTGATATCGATCCGCCGCTTGGCACCGCGGTTGCGCAGCACGGCGTCCGAATCGGATCCCCAGAGCAGCATGCCCACCAGGCTGAGCACGGTCAGTACCGCGCCAATCCAGAAAGTGGTGCGCCAGGTGGCGCCCACAACCACCATCAGGCCGCCCAGGCCGAAGCCGAACGTGACCCCGATTGCCTGGCCGCCGGCGATGATGCCGATGGCCTTCTTGCGGTCGAAGTTGGACAGCCGGTCATTCATGATGCCCACTACCAGCGCCTGCCCGGCCATGATGCCGGTCAATGCCCGGCCGATCACCAGGACGGCGAACGTGGTGGCGAGGGCCGAGATCACGTAGCCTGCCAGGATCCCGAGAATGCAGAAAATCATCACCTTGCGGTGGCCGAAAACATCGCCGGCCTTCGACAGCAACGGGATGGATGCCGCGCCCATCAGCAGGGTGGACAGCAGTGCCCAGGAGACCTGGGCTGGGGTCAGCCCGAGGTCCAAGCTCATCGACTGGTAGAGCGGGATGGCCATCATGGCGCCTACTTCATTGAGCACCTGGAGGCTGGAAAAGGTGATGGCCATCAGCATTCCTGCGCGTTTCCAGGGAAGTGTTCCCCGGGCCTCCTGCAGTCCGGCCGCTGCGGTCGGAGTTAGTGGAGCAGACATGTTTCTCCTCGTAAGAGAGGTCTTTGGGACCCGCTGAAAGGGGCCGGCGTGCCAAGGCTCGATCGGCGAGCTGAAGTTGCCGGCATGGAAAGAGGCAGCACAGCGATGTGACGCGCCTCATAAAGAGTGACGGTGATCAGCATATCGATAGACATGTGTCTGGCAATAGGACTTCCGGATAACTTTTATATCGTCATCCAGAATTTCGCTAGACAGGTGTCTAACAACGTGCGAGACTGAGTGCCTTCGATCACAGTTCGTACCGTCCCGGTGGGATGGAGGATGGCAGGACAAAATGAATCTTGACGGCAAAGTAGCGTTCATTACCGGAGCGGCGTCCGGAATCGGCCTGGCTACGGCGCGGGCCTTCGCGGCGGCAGGAGCGTCCGTGGTGGGCGCGGACCTGTCCGAGGATGCGCTGGCCAAGGAGTTCTCGAAGATCCCGGGTTCGCTGGCCATTGCCCTGGACGTGACGGACAGTGCCGCCGTCAACGATGCCTTTGCCAAGCTGGATGCGCAGTTCGGCCGGCTGGACGCGGTGATCAATGCCGCGGGCGTGAACGCGCCCAACAAGGCCGCCAACGACAAACTGGTTGAATCCAACGTCCGTTCCTTCCGTGCCGCGCAGTCCGGCGAGGAGTACTTCCCGGATTTCCTGGGCGACATCAGTGACGAGGACTTCCGGCGCGTGCTGGAGATCAATCTTTTCGGCCCTTTCTACGTGATGCGCGCCAGCGCGCCCCTGCTCAAGCGCACCGGCGGCGGCGCCATAGTGAACGTCTCGAGCTCCGCCGCCCTGCTGGGCGTGCCCATGCCGCTGTACTACCCGGCGTCCAAGGCCGGGGTGCTGGGCATGACCCGCAGCGCCGCCGCGGAGCTGGCTCCCTTCAACATCCGGGTCAATGCGATTGCCCCTGGCGCAGTGGACACCCCGCTGTTCCGCCAGCAGCCCGCGGAAATCACCGGCATGCTGATCGGGATGCAGCCCATCAAGCGGCCCGCGGCCCCGGAAGAGATCGCCGAAACGCTGCTCTTCCTGGCCAGCGACTCCGGCGCCTACTACACCGGCCAGACCCTCTCGCCGTCTGGCGGCCTGCACATGTAGCAGCCCCGCACTGCCGCAACGTACGACGGCGGCCGGCTGCCGCCGTCGTACGCCCCGGCTTTGTACTTCCGGCCTTTGTGCCACCGCAGAAAGCCAACGAACTGCAGGAGTGTGAACATGACCCACGGACTGAATCCAGAAGCCCTCGATCTGCTCGAGTCCACCATCCGCAACGACATCAGCGCCGGCGACTATGATGGCGCGCGCATCATCGTGGCGCGCCATGGCGACGTGGCCCTGGACGCCACGATCGGCTGGGCCGACCGGGCCGCCAACCGCGAAATGCAGGCGGACAGCATTTTCCGCGTTCTGTCCCTGACCAAGGCGTTTACCAATGCGCTGGTCTACCAGGCCATCGGCGAGGGCAAGCTGGCCCTGAGCACCCGGGTTGTCGACGTGATCCCGGAATTCTTCGGCCCCTCGCGCTTCCGCATGCTGCGCAAGGACAAGGTCAACCTCGCGCACCTGCTGACGCACCGCTCGGGCATGCCGGCCACCCCGGAGCCGTTGCCCACCGAGCAGCTGGGCAACCTGGCCAACACCATCGAGGCGATCTGCAACCTGGACGTCATCCACGAGCCCGGCACCAACCTGACCTACTCGCCCGCAATCAACCACGCACTGATGGGCGAAATGCTCCGCCGGGTCTACGGTGCGGACTCGTTCCGCGATCTGGCCGAGAAAAACCTGTTCGGTCCGCTGGGCCTGACGGACACCCGGTTCGGCCCGCTGGATGAGTGGAAGGACCGCATCGTCCCGCTCAAGGCCTATATCCCGGACGACGGCTGGCTCTCCGCGCGGGATGTGGAAATCCTCAACGAGGCAGTGGACCAGGATGCGGAGATGCCGTGGGTGGGATCGGTCAGCACCGCCGCCGACGTCTTCACGTTCGCCGAAATGATCCGCCGGAAGGGCGAGTTCGCCGGGCGGCAGCTGATCGCCCCGGCAGTGCTGGATGCTGCCACCACTTTGCAGACCGGCGACATGACCAATGACCTGTACGCGATGATCGCCCGTTCCCGCGGCTGGGAGGAACCCAAGGGCAACTTCGGCCTGGGCTTCTCGCTCAGCGGCACCGGCACTCATGCCTCCTTCTTCGGACCGTTCACCAGCCCCCGCACCCACGGCAACTACGGCGCCGGATCCACGCTGTTCTGGATCGACCCGGAGCGGGACATGACCTTCGTCTGCCTCACCGCCGGCGTCATGGACGAAGGCGACAACGTGCTGCGCTTCCAGAAACTCTCCACCATCGCCGCCTCCGCGGCCCTTTGATTGGAATATCCGCCAATGAGCACAGAAACCACGCGCCTGCGCGAACGCGGGCCGCTCGCCCCGGAGTTCGACCCGATGGGCGACGATTACTACCGCGACCCGGCGCAGCACTTCGCCGATGTCCGCGAAGGCACCCCCACCTTCTTCTACCCCTACCTCAACGCCTGGATGGTCACCCGGCGTGCGGACGCTGAGATGATTTTGCCGGACTGGCAGAAGTTCTCCAGTGCCAGCAACGCCGGACTCATCACGGTGCCTGAGAAGCACGCGGAGACCATGTCGGCGGAGCTGATCTCCCGAATCCTGGTCGGCTCCGACCCGCAGGGCCACACGATCGCCCGCCGAGTAGCGCAGAAGGGCTTCCTGCAGGCCCGGATGGAGGCGCTCCAGCCGCAGATTGAAGAGCGCGCGCACCGGATCATTGACCGGATCGAGGCCGACGGCGCCGCGAACCTGATGGACGCCTACTGCCTGGAACTGACCACGCAGACACTGATGGCGCTGATGGACCTGCCGGCTGAGCTGGAGCCCATGATGCGCCAGCTGCGCGATGACTTCTTCCAGGTCCTCGCCAGCGCCCAGGAGCCGTTGCCGGAACCGCGCCGCACGGAGGTCTGGGACCGCTACGTTGCCGCCCAGCTGGTGCTGCGCGGGATTGTCCGCGACCGCCGCGAGAGCCAGGCCGATGACCTGATCTCCGTGATGGCGCGCGACAAGGACCGCGAGGGCAACTATTCGCTCTCCGAGGCGCAGATCGCACTGCACCTGGGCGAGTTCTCCGCGGCCGGTACCGACACCACCGCGCAGGCGATGGCCAATGCCGTCATCTTCCTCAATGACACTCCGGCCGCCCTCGCCGACGCCAAGACCGATCCGGCTCTGTGGCAGGCCGTCTTCGACGAAACCGTGCGCCGCCGTCCGTCGTCGACCTTCGCCTCGCGCCGGGCGAACGTTGATGTGACCATCGGCGGCGCGGACATCAAGGCCGGGGACATGATCTGGCTTGCGCTGGCCAGCGCCAACACCGATCCCGAATACTACGAAAACCCGTTTGAGTTCGACATCCACCGCGAAGACCCGCGCGACCATCTGGCCTTCACCAAGGGCCGCCACACCTGCCTGGGCCAGCCGCTGGCCCGGGTGCAGGGAGCCACCGGCCTGAAGGTGCTCTTCGAGCGGCTGCCCAACCTGCGCCCGGCGAAAGACTGGGGCCTGGACTTCATCCGCATGGCGCTGCTGCCGGTCCGGCGCAGCCTCGACGTGGAGTGGGATGTTGCCGCGAACGCGCCGCAGCATGCGGTCGAGCGCCCGGAGGATCCCACCGCCACCCTGGAGTTGCAGGTCAGCGAATGCCGGCAGGAATCCGACGGCGTGCTTTCGCTGACCCTCGTTGATCCGGCCGGAGCACCGCTGCCGGAATGGCACCCGGGGGCGCACATCGACGTGCATGTAGGGGACTACGTCCGGCAGTACTCGCTGTGCACTCCCGGTGGCAGCCAGGACAGCTGGCGCATCGGCGTGCTGAACGAGCCGAACGGACGCGGAGGCTCACGGGCCATCCACGAGACCGTGCGGGCCGGCGGCACCCTGACCGTGAGCCAGCCCCGGAACAACTTTGTGCTCCAGCCTTCCAGGAAGTACGTCTTCATCGCCGGCGGCATCGGCATCACACCGATTCTGGCCATGGTGGGCCAGGCCGATCGTGCAGGCGCGGACTGGACCCTGGTCTATGGCGGCCGGTCCCGGGCCACCATGGCATTCCTCGGTGAGCTTGAACAGTTCGGGGACCGGGTCCGCATTGTCCCTGAGGACACCGACGGCCGGGTGGACTTCTCCGCGTACCTGAAGGACATCCAGCCGGAAACGCTGATCTACTGCTGCGGGCCGGAACCGCTGCTCAACGTGGTGGAGGGCGCCTCGGCGCACTGGCCCTCCGGCAGCCTGCACGTGGAGCGGTTTGTGCCCAAGGAGATTGATTCCAGCGGTGATGTAGCTTTCGAGGTCGAATTCGTGGACAGCGGCGTCACGTTGACCATTCCGGCCGACAAGTCCATCCTCGAGGTGGCCGAGGAAGCGGGCCTGCCGGCATTGTCCTCCTGCAACGAAGGCACCTGCGGCACCTGCGAAACACCGGTGGTAGCCGGAGCCGTGGACCACCGGGACTCCATCCTGACCGACGAAGAAAAGGCCAGCTGCGACAGCATGTTCATCTGCGTTTCGCGCTCGCAGGGCGGCTGCCCGCTCAAACTGGCCCTGTAGGAAGGACATATGGACTCCGCACCGGAGCCCACGGCACAGCAGCCTGCGGGCGGGGACTCCTCGCCCGCAGGCCTGACCTGGGGCATCAAACGCAGTTTCATCAACTACATCTCCCGCCTGCCCGACGGTTCAGTCACCGCCCAGGACGGCGCTGCGATTGTGGACGGCAGCTTTTTCCGCTTCGAGTCCGACGGCGGAGAGCATGGTTCGCTGAGGACGGCGGGGGTCCTCAGGTTCCGCGGCCAGGTGCAACTGCGCGGGCACTACGGCATGCTGTCCGTCCTGATTGCCGATCCGTGGATTGAATTCGACAACGGCGCGGCGGTAGTCAGCATCGTCGACGTGCGGCACTGGCCGGACCGGAGCAAACGGGTGCCCCTGCTGCAGTTGCCTTCGGCCCGGCTTGTTGCCGACGGCGCCTGTCACTTCCTGCCGGAGACACCGGCCCGGCTCACGTCGGAAGGATCCGTCATGTTCAACGAGCAGTATCAGCCGGGCGAAAAAATGGACCCCGTGGCTGTGGTGCTCCAAGGGCCGGACAGCCGGTGTCCAACCGGGTGACCGCCTGCGCCGGGTCAGCGCGAACGCTTGGCCCGCGGGCCAAGCAGCACCTCGATGAACTTCATGCCGACGTCGGAAAGTTCCCGCTGCGAGCTCCACAGCGCTACGACGTGGAGCGGGGGCAGCGGCGGATCCACATGGCGGGTGACCACCGTGGTCTTGGCGATCTGCTGGATTTCCGGCGGCATGATGCTCATGCCCATGTCCGCGGCGACCAGCGGCAAGGTGGTCTGCAGGCTGGTCACGGCCTTCATGCGCGGCAACGTCAATCCGTTCTCTAGCCAGTAGTCCACCATCAGTTCGGTAATGCCGGGGACTCGGATGGAAGGCGAGGGCAGCAGCCAGGTCTCTTCCATCAGGTCGTCCAGCGTGATCGGCTTTGGGGCATGCTGGAAGCGGTTGGGCAGTACCGCGGAAAGGGAGAGCTTCGAGATCGGTTCGACCGCCATGTCGTCCTGGTACATGGTGCGCAGCTTCTCCGGCGCGCCTGTGGCAACAATGGCAATGTCGAGGCGCCCCGAACGGATGCCTTCGGTCACCGTCTCCGGCTGGACGTCCGTCAACGTGACATCGGCATACGGGGAGACATCTCCGAAGCGGGCCAGCACGCGCGGCAGGTACGCCCAGGCAAAGGGCAGGATGACGGCCAGATGCAGAATGCCGCTGAGGCCTTTGCCCTGCCGGCTGAGCTCGCGCGTGAGCTGTTCCGTTTCGTCGACCAGTCGCCCGCCCTTCTGCAGCAGCAGTTCTCCGGCCCTGGTGGGCACGATGCCGCGCGCACTCCGTTCCAGCAGTTTCACGCCGAGCTCATCTTCGAGATTCTTCAGTGCTGCGCTCAGCGGCGGCTGCGTCATCTGTAGAACCTTGGCGGCCTTGGAGATCGATCCTTGCCGCGTGATCTCGAGGAAGTAGCGGATATGGCGAATGTCCATACTCTGAGTGTATACCTCACCACTTCATCTTGTTAGAAAAATATGGCCGTGTTGCTTGCATCACCCTACTGTGGTTGCCAAGCGGTGATACCCATCACAGGAGAACAGCAAGGAGGCCACATCGTGAGCGTCGAGGCAAACACGCGAATCCAGGATGACTGGAACCCCATCCAGGTGACCGACTACCCGGCAGAGTACGACAGGCTGCGCGCCCAGCGTCCCCTGGCGTACACCAGCGATTACGACGGTTTCTACGACTTCATGCGGTACCAGGACGTGCAGAAGGGCTCCCGTGACTGGCGGACCTACGCCAGCGGCCAGCCGTTCCTGGAGTTCCCCGAGTTCATGCGGTCCATCCCCATCCAGGAGAACCCGCCGACCCATACCTTCTTCCGCAAGTTCCTCGCCCGGTACTTCACGCCCGAGCGGGTGGACATGCTGATCCCGGATATCGAGGAGATCGTCGCTGCGAACCTGGATCCGCTGATCGAGGCCGGCGAGGCCGACATGATCGAACAGTTCGGGGCTATCGTCCCCCAGCAGGTCCTCGCGAAGTTCATGCTGCTGCCCGATGACGCCTGGAAGACCATGGCGGCCAGCCTCGCCAAGGCCGACGCGGTCCGACACGACATCGAAGCCATGCGGGAGGTCAACAAGAACCTGTGGAACCCCACGGTCGAATCGCTGATCGAAGACCGCCGCGCCAATCCGCAGGACCCGAGCATCGACATCATGTCCGGCGTACTGGAACTGGAACCCGAAGGCCGCCCGGTAACCCAGGAGGAAGCCGTGGCCATCGGCGTCCAGATCTTCTCCGCCGGCGCCGACACGACAACGGCGGCCATCGGATCCATTCTGTCCTACCTGGGCAGTCACCCGGAGGCCCAGGCCGAACTGCGCAGCAACCCGGACCTGATCGAATCGGCCGTCGAGGAACTGCTGCGCCTGGCCCCGCCGCTGCACCACACCGGCCGCAAGGCCACCAGGGACGTGAAGGCCTACAGCATCACCATTCCCGCTGGCGCCAAGGTGGGGCTGAACGTGTACTCGGCCAACCGCGACGAGGACAAGTTCGAGCGAGGCAACGAGTACGTCGCGGACCGCTCGCCGAACCCGCACCTGACCTTCGGCCACGGACCGCACCAGTGCATGGGCGCCCCGATTGCCCGGGCAGAACTGCAGACCATGCTGCGCCAGATCCTCGCCAAGACCAGCCACTTCGAACTGGCCGCAGAACCCGTATCCAACGGAAGGCCGTTGCGGACCGGCTGGAGCCACGTCCGGGTCCGGTTCGAGAAGTAAGGAGAAGAACAATGACTGCCCAAACCCTTGAGCGCACCCAGGCTGCCGTCACCCGCATGCCGTTGCAGGTCCGGGCCAAGCGCACGGCCTCCGACTGTGTGGTAGAACTCGAACTGGTCCATCCCGGCGGCGCGGAGCTTCCGGCCTGGGAGCCGGGAGCGCATCTCGAAGTGCACCTGCCCTCCGGTCTCAGCCGCCAGTACTCCCTGTGCAGCAGCCCGGAGGACAGCGCCGCCTACCGGCTGGGAATCCTCAATGAGCTCGCGAGCCGCGGCGGTTCCAGGTTCGTCCACGAGAAACTCCAGGAAGGCGACATCATCGAGGTCTCCGGACCCCGGAACAACTTCGCTTTGGTAGAATCGCCGGCCTACCACTTCATTGCGGCAGGCATCGGCGTCACCCCGATGATGCCCATGGTGGAAGCAGTCGAACGCGGGGGCGCCGAATGGAAGATGACGTTCATGGGCCGCTCCCGGACCTCCATGGCGTTCTGGAAAGAGCTCGCCGACAAGTACCCGGGCAAGGTCAACATCCGGCCCGACGACGAATTCGGGTTCCCGGACCTGGCCGCACTGCTCGGTGAGCCGGCCGAAAACGTCAAGATCTACGCGTGCGGCCCCGAAGGACTGCTGCGCGCACTCGAAGGCGCCACCGGCGATTGGCCCGAAGGAACGCTGCATTTGGAGCGCTTCGCACCGAAGGATGCGGGGGCCCTGACCGCGGCCAAGTCCTCCTTCAAGGTCAAGCTCGCCCTCAGCGGGATGGAGATCGAGGTACCCGAAGACCGCAACATCGTGGAGGTCGCCGAGGAAGCCGGAGCGCCCGTCATCTTCTCCTGCATGGAGGGCACCTGCGGCACCTGCGAAACCCGCATCCTGTGCGGCGAAGCGGACCACCATGACTCGATTCTCACCGATGCGGAAAAGGCGGCGAACGAGATGATGATGATCTGCGTCTCCCGCGCCAAGTCCGATGTCCTCGAACTCGAACTCTAGACAGGCCGGAGAGGCAAGATGAGCAACAAAGAACAAGAGCCCGTCCTCATTGTCGGTGCCGGTCCCGTCGGCATCCTCAACGCCCTGGGCCTGGCCCGGGCCGGCGTGCCGGTGCACGTGTTCGAACGCGGCGACGAGGTTGCCCAGGCTCCCCGCGCCATGGTCTACCACTGGTCCGTGCTGGACGGCCTGGAGCGGCTGGGCCTCTACGAGGACGCCGTGCAGCGCGGCTTCCTGAAACAGGACTACACCTACAAGGTCCACAAGACCGGCGAGGAAATCCGCTACGGCCTGCAGTCCCTCGAGGGCCTGGTCAAGCATCCGCACAATCTGCACATGGGACAGAACGTGCTGGCCGAGCTGGCACTGGAACATCTGGCCAGGCACCCGCACGCGCGGGTGCACTGGGGCCACAAGTTCACCGGCCTCACTCAGGGCCCGGATCAGGTCACCGCCACGTTCACAACCGACGACGGCGATGCCACCTTTACCGGTTCCTGGCTGATCGGCGCGGACGGGGCCCGCAGTGCGGTCCGCGAGAGCCAGGGCATCGAGTTCGAGGGCTTCACGTGGCCGGAGCGGTTTGTGGCCACCAACATCCGCTACCCGTTCGAGGCTGCCGGCTACGGCCAGACCACCATGCTGATCGACGACCGCTTCGGCGCGATCATTACCAAGATCGACAACAGCGGCGATACCGGACTCTGGCGCTACACCTACTGCGAGAACGCGTCACTGCCCGTTGAAGAGGTCGAGGCCCGCATGCCCGGCTTCTTCGCCTCCATCGTGGAGGATCCCCAGAACGTCCTGGTCGAGGCCTACTCGCCCTACAGCATGCACCAGCGCGCCGCAGCAACCCTGCGCTCCGGACGGGTCCTGCTCGCAGGCGATGCGGCCCACGCCACCAATCCGACCGGCGGACTGGGCCTGACCAGCGGCCTGTTCGACACCTATGTCCTCTCCGAGGCGCTCGCCGCCGTCGTCAACGGGGAAGCCGAGGAAACCGTGCTGGACGAATATGCCAGCGAACGCCGCCGGGTCTTCGTGGACGTGGTTAACCCCGCCGCGAGCAACAACAAGCGGATGGTTTACCACTCGTCCGATCCGGTCCGGCTGGAGCAGGATCTGGAGGAACTGCGCCGGCTCACCACTGACGAGGACTATGTGGTCAAGCGGCTGATGTTCCCCAAGTCCCTCGAAACCCCCTCACTGATTGGAGCGTGGTAACGGTGCCAGGCATCGAAAGCGTCACCGGCCGCACCGCCGTCGTCACGGGCGGGGCCAGCGGCATCGGCTTCGCAATGGCGCAGCGCTTCCTCCAGGAGGGAATGAGCGTCGCGATCGCGGATGTCGAACAGTCCGCGCTGGACAACGCCGTCCGGGAACTGTCCGGCCTGGGAGCCGTGATCGGGCTCCGCACCGACGTCCGCAAGGTCGAAGATGTGGATGCACTGGCCGCAGCGACGCTGGAAGCGTTCGGCCGCATCGACGTCGTCTGCAACAACGCCGGCGTGGAAACCGGCGGCAGCTTCCTGAGCATCCCGGAGGAGGCATGGCGCTGGGTGATGGACGTGAACTTCTTCGGCGTACTCAACGGGTGCCGTGTGTTCCTGCCGCTCCTCGAAGCCCACGGAGGCGGACACATAGTCAATACCGCCTCGGTAGCCGCGTTCAACTCCGGGACCGCGACGATGACACCCTACTGCGTCTCCAAGTTCGCGGTGCTCGCCCTGAGCGAGTCCCTCGAAATCGAGCTGCGTACAGCCGGCAGCAAGGTAGGCGTTTCGCTGCTGGCACCGGGGCCGGTCAAGACGCGCATGACGGAAGCCGAGCGCAACCGTCCGGCAGACGTGCCTGCGGCGACGGAGCCGGCACGGGTGGCCGTGATGGAGCGGCTGGCCGCCACCACCGCGGAAAGCGGCCTGGAGCCCGCCGAGGTGGCCGGCAAGGTTCTCGACGCGATCCGCACCAATAATTTCTTTGTCCTCACCCATCCGGAGATGGCACAGGCCGGAGTGCAGCGCCGGCTCGACTGGATGACAACGGGCATCCCCCCGGTAGCACGTCAGGCCGGATCGTAAACTGCAGAACCGTTCACTAAGGAACCCATCATGACTGAAACCATCATCGAGGCACCGGTCTCCGACTACGATGCCTTCGCTCTCGAGTCCCTCCACGACGTCCACCGGTACGACGGCGAACAGCGCGAGATTGCTCCTGTTGTCTACATGGAGAAGTACGGCTACTACGCGATCACCCGTTTCGCGGAGATCCAGAAGGCACTCCGGGACTGGCGCACCTTCTCATCCACGGACCGCCCGTTCTACGCGCCCTCACCGTTCCGGCCGCGGACCCTGATCCTGGAGGACCCGCCGGAGCACACGGCCTCGAAATCCGCCGTCTTCAAGGTCTTCGACACGGAGAACCTGGCCAGGATGTCCGAGTATTTCAAGGCCGAAGCCGAGAAACTCATTGACGGCCTCCTCGCCGATGGCCCGGCGGAGATCAACGCGTACAACGATCTGTCCGTGAAGTATGTCCTCAAGGTCTTTCCCGATGTGCTGGGCCTGCCCGAAGAGGGGCGCGAGCTGCTGCTCAAGTTCGGCGACGCCGTTTTCAACGTGTTCGGCCCGCCCAGTGACCTGCAGGCAGCGAAGCTGGCCAGCGGTGCGGAGGCAATGGAATGGGTCGAGGCGAATACCGCCCGCGACCTGCAGCGCGAGGGCGGCATCGGCTGGCAGCTCTACTCCATGGCGGACGAGGGCAAGATCTCCGAGCACACGGCCCAGCAGATCCTGAAGTCCATTTTTGCCGCCGGTTTCGACACCACCACGGCGTCCATCGCCTCCATGATCCGCGCCTTCGCGGACAATCCCGGGGAGTGGGAGAAGCTGCGGGCCAATCCCGAACTGGTGGACAACGCGTGGGAAGAAGCCATCCGCTACTACCCGGCCTCCCGCTACGGCGGGCGCCACGCGGTCAAGGAAACGGTGCTTGGCGGCGTGCGCATCCCCGAGGGCGCGAAGATCCTGACCATGTGGCTCGGCGCCGGTCGCGACCCGCGCCAGTACGATGCGCCCAACGAATTCCGGGTGGACCGCGACCTCAAGGGCGGACACCTCTCCTTCGGTTTCGGCATCCACACCTGCGCCGGCAACCAGGTGGCGCGGCTGGAAGCCCGCACCCTGCTGCGAGCCATGGTGGAGCGCATCGAGAAGATCGAGCTGGTTGGCGAACCCCGCAAGACCGTCAACTACCAGGCCTTCGGTCATGACTACGTGCCCGTCCGCCTCGTTCCGGCGCAGTCCGCCTAGGACCGGCCATGGCTGAGCAGGCCGCCGTGCCGCACCAGAGCGCTTCGGCGCGGACGGTGCGGACCGGCGGATTTTTCCTCCCGGGCGACGTCCAGGATTCCGACGGCGGAGCGTGGCAGCTGGGCCCGTCGTGGGTGCAGTGGGAAGCTCCGCCCGAGGGAACGGCGAAGAAGCCCTGGGTCTTCGTGCACGGGGGCGGCGGGCAGTCCACGGACTGGCTGGGGGTCTCCTCCGAAGCACCCGGCTGGGCGCCGCAGGTGGTCGAGGCGGGCTTCCCGGCCTATCTGCTGGACAGGCCGGGCCACGGCAGATCGCCGTATGACCCGGACCGTCTCGGTGCCCGCACCGGATTTCCGGACTATGCCGGTGCGGCCAAAGTCTTCGTGCCTGAAGGGACGACGGCGGCCAACACCGCCTGGACCTGGGGGCGGGCGCCCGGCGCGGCGGAGCTCGATGCCCTCGTGGCGTCATCGGCCGGCATGCTCCTGGATACTGCATTGGGCCAGGAGCTGGATGCCCGGCGGATCGTGGATCTGCTCCGGCGGACCGGTACGGCTGTGCTGGCGACCCATTCGGCCGGCGCGGCCGGTGGTTGGCTGGCTGCCGCCCGTTCTCCGGAACGCGTCCGCGCAGTCATCTCCGTTGAACCCATCGGCCCGCCGTTCCAGGACCTCGGACCGCGGGGCAGGCTGGAGCACGGCGTGGCGGCCGTGCCTTTTCCGTCCGGTTCCGGCCGGAAGCCGCTCGACGGGCTGCCGGTCCTGGTGGTCTCCGGAGAAGCATCCGGCAGGGCCGGCAACGATGCCGAAACGGTTTCCTTCCTTGAACGTGCCGGGGCCCATGCTTCACACCTGCACCTGGGGGCGGCGGGGATCGGCGGCAACGGGCACGGACTCATTTTCGAAAGCAACACCCAAGCCGTCCTGGAACCGGTCCTGGAATGGCTGGCCGGGATTAACCTGAGCTAGGAGCACGCAATGACGCAAGCTACGCATTTGTCGGCACAGCAATCGAAGACGCCGGGCACCAACCGGCGCATGTGGGGACTGGACTCCCCGAAGATGGACATCGACGCGGCCCACCTGGTGGTAGGGGCAGAGGGCACGGTCCGGATTCCGCTGCCCGCGTACCTGATCGAGCATGAGCAGGGCCTGGTCCTGTTCGACACGAGCATGAACCCGCTGGTCTGCGACGATCCGGGACTGGTCTATGAAGAAGGCCGTCCGGAACGGGACATGATCATCGGTGATCCAGAGCAGCGGATCGACCGGCAGCTGGCCACGCTCGGCTACCGCCCCGAGGACATCACGCACGTGATCCTTTCGCACACGCACTCGGACCATGCGGGCGGTCTGTACCTGTTCCCGCAGGCCAAGTTCTTCGCCGGCCCGGGGGAGCTCCAGTGGCAGGCCGGCCATGGCCCGTCCACGTCGCACCTGTTCAACCCCACGGATTTCTCCGATGAGGTCAAGGCCTTCGACTGGAATTCGGTCCAGGCCCCCAGCCAGGACCTCTTCGGCGACGGATCCATCATCATGCACCACACCCCGGGACACACTCCGGGCGAACTGAGCGCCCTGGTGAGGCTGCCTTCCCGGAACATCATCCTCACCGGCGATACCGTACACCTGCGCGAGGCCGTGGAATGGGGCGAGGTTGATCCCTCGGACTGGGACTACGACGAGGAACGGGCTTCGATCGCCAAGCTCAAGCAGCTCCGGGACTCAGAGGACGCCAGCCTCTGGATCGCCCATGATCCGCGCGACTGGGAAGACTTCGGCGGTCCGCTGCAGGAAATCGCCTGATGGCACGCCTGCTCTTCGACTACCGCTGCACGCAATGCCGGGCCGACATCGAACTGTTCGTGCCGACGCCGGCGCCTCCGACCACGCAATGCCCGGCATGCGAGGGCGAAGCCCGACGGCGGTACACCAGCAAGGGGCTTGCCCTGAGCGGTGAGGGCCTGCAGGCCGTAGCGCCCGCATCCGGCGGGATCGATTGCCGGGATAATCCGGACGTACCGGGGCTCTGCCACGTGGCACCGTCGGCCCGCCGTCGCCTGATCGCACGGCACCGTGGCGATGTGGACACCTACGAGGCGGAAACCAAACGGCAGACCCGCGAATTCGAAGCAAAAGGTCCCGCCAAGCTCCACCAGGTCATCAGCCACAGCCACTGAAATAGCAACAAGTTCCGTGCTGGGCCCCTCCTGGGGTCCAGCGCGGTTCTGTCATGCGGCTGGGCCAGCCCTCGCAATCACGGAAAAGAACTGTCCGGCCAGCTGAAGCAGCTGGCCGGACAGTCCTTTTAATTTTTTTCGCAAAACGCTCTATCACGTCAGCCGTTATGTCCGGCCCAGCGGGCAATCTCCGTGTGGTCGGCTGTTGGGTCAAGCTCTCCGGCGGCCTTGGTCCACAGCTCAACCGCGCAGCTGCCCAGCAGGCTCGGCCGATGGATGTCCTCGGCGAGCTGGGTAGCGATACGCATGTCCTTGAGCATGAGTCCCAGGCCAAAGCCGGAGTTGTAGCCGCCCGGGAGGACAAAGTTCGGCCACTTGTTCTCCGTGGATCCGCTGCGTCCGCTGGAGGAATTGAAAACGTCCAGCATTGTCTGGGGGTCCAGCCCGAATTCCTGTCCGGCAACCATGGCTTCCGACGTCGCCAGCAGGTGCGTGGCTGAAAGCAGGTTGTTGAGGGCCTTCAGCGCATGCCCGGAGCCGACTGCACCGGTGTGGCGGACGCGGCCAAGCACCGAGAGCACGGGGGAGAGTGCCTCAATGGTCGCGGCGTCGCCGCCGGCCATGATGGTCAGGCTGCCCTTCTCAGCACCGCCGACGCCGCCGGAAACCGGGGCATCAACCAGTTGAGCCAGGTTGTCGGCAGCCAGGCGCTCGGCGAGGGCACGCGTGCGCAGCGGCTCCGAAGAGCTCATATCCACGATGACCGCGGACGCGGGCAGGGCGGCGGCGACGCCGTCGTCGAGCAGGACCGATTCGACAATCGCGGAGTTGGGCAGCATCAGGATGAGGACGTCGGACGTGGCCGCGACGTCGATGGCGGTAGCGACGGCGGTGCCGCCGGCCTGCTCCAGCCGGGCACGGTTCTCCTGCGAGAGGTCAGTGCCTGTGACCGTGAAGCCGGCATCGACCAGGCGGCGGGACATGGGCGTCCCCATGTTGCCCAGGCCGATGAAACCAAGGCGTGGTCTAGGCAGGGACTGCTCAGACATTGACGCTCATTTCCTTCAGGGTCGCTTCGGCGATTCGGAAGGACTCCAGTGCCGCCGGGACGCCAACGTAGATGGCAGTCTGCATCAGCACCTCCTGGATCTCCTCCGGGGTACAGCCATTGTTGATTGCACCCTTAACATGCACGGACAGTTCGTGCCCGCGGTTCAGGGCAGTCAGCATGGCAAGGTTGATCATGCTGCGGGTCTTGCGCTCCAGTCCCTCCCGGCTCCACACGGCTCCCCAGCAGTATTCCGTGACCAGTTCCTGCATCGGCCGGGCGAACTCGCTCACGTTGGCCAAGGAGCGCTCCACGTGCGCCGCGCCGAGCACTTCCTTGCGGATCTCCAGGCCTTCCTGGAAGGTTTGTTCGTGACTGTGCTGTTTTTCCATTTTCTTGTCCTGTCCTAGGAGGTTTTGGTGGCGGTGGCAGTGCTGGGACCTGCCGGTGGCAGGACGATGTCGAACCTCGCCCGCGTCCATTCCCGGCCCCCGAGGTCGCGGCCGTCCGGCGTGGGTGTCCCCGCCGGCTGCGCCGCAAACTCCTTGATGAGGGACTCCTTGACACCGAAGACCGAATCGCGATCAAGATACTTGCAGCCGTCGACGAAGATGTGGGTCACGAGGGTGCGTTTCTGCGGAGCGGAGACCATGAAGTGCAAGTGGGATGCCCGGATGGGTGACCGGCCGTAGTGCTCCAGCATCTGGCCCACCGGTCCGTCGTACGGAATCGGGTAGGGGGTCGGCGTCAGGCCCCAGAACGAGTAGCGGCCGTCTTTGTCTGCGAACAGATGTGCTCGGGCAGCCGTCCTGCCGTCCGAGCACTGGACGTCGTAGAAGCCGTCTTCGTCGGCTTCCCACACCTCGATGCGGGCGCCCGGCAGGGGATTGCCGTCCGTGTCCCGCACGGTGCCCTCGACCCAGCACGGCTCTCCGGCTGCGCCGCCGGCGATGTCTCCACCGATGTCGATCTGCGGGGCGTTCTCGACGAAGAACGGCCCGAAGACGGTAGCTTCGGTCGCATCGCCGACGGCTTCGTTGTTCACCGCGATGGTCTGCATGGAAGCCCCGAGTACATCCGAGAGCAGGACGAACTCCTGGCGGGTGTCCGTGGTGATGTGGCCGGCGCGGGTGAGGAATCCAATCGCCTTGGACCACTCGTCTTCGGTCAGCCGGATGTCGCGGATGAATGCATGCAGATGCCGCACCAGCGAGTTCATCACCTCGCGGTCGCGGTCGCTGCCGCCGGAGGCGAAGGAGCGGATGACCTCTTCCACCAGTGCCTGCTCCCGGACTGCCTGTTCGGTCTGTGCGGTAGCCGGTGGTGCTGCGTCGATGCTGTCGATACTCATTGACCTGCTCCCTGAATCAGACTGCCGGCGGTGCGGACAGCCGGAGTGTCTCCAACGAGCGCGGAGCGGAGCAGTTGTTCCATGCGGCTCTCGGTGACTTCTGCAGGGTTCGACGGCGGCGCCGCCTGGACGATCCGTTTTACCGCCTCGGGAATATCGGCTTCAGTGAAACCGTAGTCCTGCAGGGCGGTCGGCGCGTTCAGCGTGGCGCGCAGGCTGTTGAGCAGATCCACAGCTTCCAGAGCCGGGTCTTCCCCCGGGAGCGGGATGCTGCTGCCGGCCATGCCGGCGCGCAGCGCGCCCGCCAGCCGGGCGGCGGCGTCGGGCGCTGCCGGACCGTTGAAGGCCAGCACGTACGGGAGCACCGTCGCGTGGGTTTCGGCGTGCGGCAGGTTGAAGGTTCCGCCCAGCACATGGCAGATCTTGTGGTGCAGGCCGGAGCCGGCGGATGCGAAGGCAACGGCGGAGAGGTAGGCGCCGTAGAGTGCTGTTTCCCGTCCCTCAATGCCGGTCGGATTCTCCACTATGCGGGGGAGCCCGTCGGCCAGTGCACGGACACCCTCGGCAGCCATGGCCTGGTTGATCGGGTCGGCGCGCGGAGCCCAGAGGGAATCGACGCAGTGGGCCAGCGCATTCAAACCCGAGGAGACGGACAACGCGACGGGCAGACCAAGGGTGAGTTCGGCGTCGTAAATCACAGCTGTTGGGAGGACACGGTCGTCAGCGCCGGTGGTCTTGGTGGCGCCTTCGGTAAGGCCCCAGACGTTGGTTGCTTCGGAACCCGCGTAGGTGGTTGGCACCGCGATAATGGGTATGCCCGTGGTCAGCGCCACGGCCTTGGCCAGGCCCGTGGTGGAGCCGCCGCCAATGCAGACAATCAGGTCGATACCGGCGTCGGAAGCGGCTTCCCTGGCCCGCTGGGCCGTCTCGATCGGAACATGCTGGACGACGTCGGAATGCCACAGCTTCACCTCGATTGAGGCTGTCGCGGTCTCGGCGAAGGTGCGTTCGAAATCCGAGGCAATGCACATCACGTTGCGCGCGTCATGCCGGGCAACTTCCTGAGCCACGTGCTCGGCGGCGCGGCCAGATCCGAAGAGCACCCGTTGGGCCAGAGTGCTGTGTTCGAAATGCATGTTTTCCTTTCGTGGAGGGGTGGGGACGCGGCCGGGCTAGCCGACGGCCAGCGGGGCGGCCACCCCGTCGAGGAGACTGCTCGCGGCGTCTTTCCGGGTCCGGGCGAGGACGGCCAGGCGGAGCAGGCAGAACAGCGAAATCACCAGCGTTGCGGCGACGAAGACCGGTACCGCGTAGATGTTGCCGGTGGCAAACAGGAGCCACGTGGCGATCATCGGGGTAAAGCCCGATCCGACGACGTTCGCCAGCTGGTAGCCCAGGGACATGCCGGTGAAACGGACTTCCGCAGGGAACGCATCGGCGAACAGCGCAGGCTGCATGCCGTAGCAAATGGTGTAGAGCCAGCCGAAGCCGACGGCATAGGCAATTCCGATAAGCAGCGGCTGTCCGCTGGCTACGGCCCAGAACATGAAGAAGATGGAGGCAACGGCGGCTATGGAGCCGATAATGGTGAGCGCCCGGCGGCCATGCCGGTCGGAGAGGTGCCCGGAGAGCAGGATCATCGGGATCTGGATGGCGAAGGAGAGCATCGTGAAGGTCAGCATGGTGGAGGCGGGGATCCCCATGTCGTTCTGGCTGTAGCGGACCAGGTACGTCATGACGACGACGGAGAAGGCGCCGAATCCCAGGAAACCGCCGCCCACCAGCAGCACGGCCTTGAGGTTGTGGCGCAGGACTGAGGCAATCGGGACCTTGACCTCGCGGCCCTTGTCCTTGGTCGCCTGGAATTCCGGGGATTCCGCAATTTTAAGCCGGATGAACATGCCGACGATCACCAGCACGAAGCTGAACAGGAACGGCAACCGCCAACCCCACGACATCAGCTGTTCCTGGGGCAGGAGCGTGACCAGCAGGAACACGGCATTACCGAGCAGCGCACCGGTAGCCGGACCCACCTGCGGGATGGCGGCGAAAAGCCCGCGCCGGTTCTCCGGCGCATATTCGAACGCCATGAGAATGGCGCCGCCCCATTCACCGCCGAAAGCGATGCCCTGGAGGAACCGCAGGCCGGTCAGGATGACGGCGGCCCAAATCCCGATGTGTTCGAAGGTCGGCAGCAGGCCGATGGCAAGGGTGGCCAGGCCCATGAGCAGCAACGTGATGACGAGCATCGGCTTGCGGCCGATCTTGTCTCCGTAGTGACCGAAAACGATGGCGCCGAGCGGACGCGAAATATAGCCGACGGCGAGCGTTCCGAAAGTGGCCAGTGTCGCTATGAACGGGTCATTGTCCGGAAAGAAAAGCTGCGGAAAAACGAGGGCAGCGGCCAGGCCGTAAATCGAGAAATCGTAGTACTCGATGGCATTGCCGGCGAGACTGGCGCCCGCAACACGGCGCAGTGCCGTGCGTGGAGCCTCGCGTTTTTGGGTGGGGAGCGACACGTGCTTCCTCCTTGAAGGCAGTTGTCTGAAGACGGATTCCGACCCCCAGTTGTGGGGTAGGTCACTGCGATACTAGGAGGAGGTGCACATACGCTACAAGTAAGTCATAGGCAGCACGTATACGCTTTAGGTATGGGTACGTTCCCTAAGCCACGATGCGGATGAACAAGGGATCCAACTCCTGACCGGCGGGATACTGCTGGTTGAAGACTTCCGACCCAGCCTCAGTCAGTGCGACGTCGACTCCCTGCCAGACCAACGCGCCCGGAGCGCTTTGCGGAGCAATGGGCCGCATTGTCCCCAGGACGATGCGCTGAAGCCCACTACCGTCGTCATTGGTTGTCGAGACGGAGAGCTCCGCCTCATCCACACGGAACTCGATCCAGGGGTCCAGCAGGCGGACGAACATCATTCCTTGATGGCCGGCCATGCGTACGTCGCCGCTGAAACGCAAGGTGCCTGTCGACGAGGACGGCCCGTAGTCGCTGCTGTCGGGTGCGAAGTTGAAGAGACTGGAGGCGACAACGTTCGCGCCGTCCGCCGCCGAAACAGCGCCGTCAGGCAGTCGCGTCAGGTAGCTGATGAAACTGCGCTTGACGCCCCACGTCAGGCCCAAGGGTGGCAGGTGGTCCTGGATTACGCATTCCGCATTCATACACTGTCCTCGGATCGACATAAGGCATTGCGCCCCAATTCAATGAGGATCTCGGCGCTCCTGCATCCTAGCAACACAGCCGCGGCGGAATGTAGCGGGAGGCTGCTGCCGCGGTTCGTTTCCGCTACCTCCATATGCAGGCGCCCAAACCCCTGCTGCTGGGCAACGCACAAGCGCCGATAAACGGCGATATGTAGTCCACAGTCATTCGGCGACCCCGGGGCACCGAAGCCTCTGTGCGGCCTGGAGGCGTCCTGGTGAGGGCGGGAATCGGGGTGCACAACGTGCACACTTTCGCCGTCGTACTGCTTCGTATAGCGGCCGGACCGGGCCGGATCCGGCAGGTTTCCGCTGGTGCCCTGTGTTCGCGGGGGCCGGAAGGCGGTTCGAGTCCCACCTCGGGCACAGAGTTTCCCCTAGTCAGGGACTTTTTCTTCGCCATGTGAGTGCACTTTGTGCACTGATCCCTCTGCCTTTGGTTCTGGGGTGTGCGCAGTCCCGGCAGGCTAGGGAGTTGTTCGGGGCAGGAATCCCGGATGCCTGACCGGGGGGTTTCCTTGCGTGTTCGGGGGTGGATCCCTTCTGCTCTACCGGCGCCGGCGGTTTTCCTGCCGACACCTATCCATGCGTCAGGGTGGCTTCAGAGACATGACCGGAGCCAGTCATTTGCGGAAATAATCCGGTGGGACGTCAAATGCCTGTCCATGAGTGCGCTGTTGACACAGCCGAAACGACCGCCTCCGTAACGCCGGAGGGAGAGCATGCCCGTTCGTTGTCGGAGACTTTGACATTGGTGTGGCAAGGGCCATGAAAGGTGCACGCTAACAGCGTCCCTGGCCTGAAGGCGAAGGTCGGCACGAAGAGCGCCCGCACCGGACTGTACTCCGACGCGCTGACCATCCCAATGCTGTACCAGGTCCTGCGGGTACGCCCTGTTCGACACCGCGGACGACTACTTACTCAAGCGGGTGGAGATCTATATCAAGCGGGTGGAGATCTATTCGGCCCGCTACGGGAACCTGAGGACGTGGCCGCTGGAGGAGGCCCTGGAGACGCTGGCCGGGGAGCCTGTCGACCTCGAGGACGAGCGCCGGGTCGTGCTGGCGAAGCTGGTCTCCGTCTCCTGGCAGGCCGCCGGACCTTGCAGGCCGGCCGCAGCGAACGCGGCCTTCGCCTGACAGCCGCCGCAGATCCGGTCAGGCCAGCCAGCG
>NZ_JBHTML010000037.1:0-27393 GCF_042679445.1 Arthrobacter sp. GCM10027362 | reverse complement strand
GCGCCGGCGGCTTCGCCGGCGTCGATGTAGCCGGCGACCTTGTCGCGGTGCGCGGCGGTGACCAGCGGGCCCATGTCGGTGCCGCGGGTGCCGTCGCCGACCCGCAGGGTGCGGGTGCGTTCGGCGATCTTGGCCACCAGCTCGTCGGCGATGGATTCGACGGCGACGACGGCGGAGATGGCCATGCAGCGCTCCCCGGCCGAGCCGAAGCCGGCGTTCACGGCGGCGTCGGCGGCCAGGTCCAGGTCCGCGTCCGGCAGCACGATCATGTGGTTCTTGGCCCCGCCCAAGGCCTGGACGCGCTTGCCGGCGGCGGTGCCGTGTTCGTACACGTAGCGGGCCACCGGGGTGGAGCCGACGAAGGAGACGGCCTTGACGTCCGGATGCTCCAGCAGCGTGTCCACGGCCTCCTTGTCCCCGTGGACCACGTTGAAGACCCCGTCCGGCAGGCCCGCTTCCGTCCACAGCTCGGCCATCCAGTTCGCCGCGGACGGGTCCTTCTCGCTGGGCTTGAGGATCACCGTGTTGCCGGCGGCAATGGCAATGGAGAAGAACCACATCGGCACCATGGCCGGGAAGTTGAACGGGCTGATGACGGCGACGGGACCGAGCGGCTGGCGGACCGAATGGATGTCCACCTTGGTGGAGGCGTTCTCGGTGTAGCCGCCCTTGAGCAGGTACGGGATGCCGCAGGCGAACTCGACCACTTCCAGCCCGCGGGCGACCTCGCCGAGCGCGTCGGAAAGCACCTTGCCGTGTTCGGCCGTGATGATCGCGGCCAGTTCGCCCTTGCGCGCGTTCAGCAGCTCGCGGTAGGCGAAGAGCACCTGGGTGCGCCGGGCCAACGAGGTATCCCGCCAAGCCGGGAAGGCCGCCTTGGCGGTGGCAACGGCGTCATTGACGACGGCGGCGTCGGCCATGGCCACCTGCGCGGAGACCTTGCCGGTGGCGGGGTTGGTGACGTCCTGCAGGCGGCTGCGGGCGCCTTCCAAAGGAGAGGTATAGGCGCCGTTGATCCAGTGCTGGATGGTCTGCATCGAAGCTCCTTGCTCGGTTGGTGTTGCTCGTTTGGTGTTGCTCGTTTGGTGGGGTTGCCACTATCCTCACGCAGCCATGCCCGCACCGGAACTGGCATGCTGTAATCAAAAACTCCTCTACGCTTACATTACGTAAATCTTGACCGTGGAGAGCGCCCTCGCCCTGCCCGTGCTGCAGGCCGGGGCGCCGGAAATCCTCGCCAAGGCGGGACCGGCTGCACAACCCCGTCCGGTGGGTGCACGTGGGCGAGCTGGCCAGCCTGGCCGGCCTGCTGGACGGCGGCCGCCTCGGGCCCATGCCCCGGGTCGAAGACCGGGCGGCTAACGGCGGTGCCCATGCTGTCGAAGACCCGCGCGGCGGGAACCTGCGCCCCACTCCTGTGCGCTGTCCAGTGCCGACTGCAGAGAGGTAGTGGGGCGGCGGCCAGCACGGCCGGGATGTCTTCGCAGTACAGGCTGCGCCGGTACAGCTGCTGCGAGGACCGGGTGGACGGGGCCGCCGGGGTATAGGCTGGCATGGCTCAACCTTCCGCAGGACACCTGGGCACAGGCTAAGGAAATTTTCAGCCGGGCGTGTGGATCCGCCCATGCCCGCATCGGCGGCAGCGGCTAGGCTGGAACCATGAGCCAAGCGACCAGCACCGAGCACAGCACCAAGGGTGCGTATGTCCACACCGGCGAGGAATTCAACCGCGACACCAACTATATTGAGGACCGGATCCTGCGCGGCGGCGACAACCCGCAGGAGGGCCGCTGGCCGGTGGAGCCGGGCCGGTACCGGCTGATCGCCGCCCGGGCCTGCCCCTGGGCCAACCGCACAATCATCGTGCGCCGGCTGCTGGGCCTGGAGGACGTGATCTCGCTGGGGACGCCCGGCCCCACGCATGACGCGCGCAGCTGGACCTTCGACCTGGACGAGGGCGGCAAGGACCCGGTGCTGGGCATCGAGCGGCTGCAGCAGGCCTACTTCACGCGGTTCCCCAACTACCCCCGCGGCATCACTGTGCCGGCCATCGTGGACATCCCCTCCGGCGCCGTCGTCACGAACGACTACGCTCAGATCACCTTGGACTTTTCCACTGAGTGGACCGAATGCCACCGCGACGGCGCCCCGGACCTCTACCCGGAGCATCTGCGCGAGGAGATGGCCCCGGTGATGAAGCGCATCTTCACCGAGGTCAACAACGGCGTCTACCGCTGCGGCTTCGCCGGCAGCCAGGACGCGTACAACCAGGCCTACGACCGGCTCTGGACCGCGCTGGACTGGCTGGAAGAGCGCCTGTCCACCCGGCGCTACCTGGTGGGGGAGACCATCACCGAGGCGGACGTGCGGCTGTTCACGACCCTGGTCCGCTTCGACCCGGTCTACCACGGGCACTTCAAGTGCAACCGCAGCAAGCTCACCGAGATGCCGGCGCTGTGGGGCTATGCCCGGGACCTGTTCCAGACCCCCGGCTTCGGGGACACCGTGGATTTCGTGCAGATCAAGCAGCACTATTACATCGTGCACGAGGACGTGAACCCCACGCAGATCGTGCCGCAGGGTCCGGACCTGACCAACTGGCTGCTGCCGCACGGCCGCGAATCGTTCGGCGGCAGCCCGTTCGGCAACGGCACCGCGCCCGGGCCGGTGCGCGACGACGAGCAGGTGGCGGCAGGCCACAATCCGCTGTATCCCGCCAACTAACCCGAACCCAGGAGCCGCAGATGGACCAGCCCGACCACCAACGGCCGCGCATCGCACTCAGCTTTGCGCGCACCGCCGCCAGCCACCCGCCGCACTTCACCGCCAAACTGGCCAAGCTGGCGGCCAGCGCCGCCGCCGGCGTCGAAGCCGCCGGCGGCGACGCCGTCGTGATCGATTCGGCTTCCGGGCAGGTGTTCAGCGCCGAGGATTACGACGGCGTGCTGATCCTGGGCGGCGGAGACGTGGACCCGGCACGCTACGGCGGTGATGACGCCGAGCCCACCATCCACGGTGTGGACACCCGGGCGGACGAGACCGAGATCGACCTCGTGGTGGGCGCCTACGAGCTGGGCAAGCCGGTGTTAGGTATCTGCCGCGGCCTGCAGCTGATCAACGTCGCCTTCGCCGGCAGCCTGGTCGAGGATCTGGGTAAGGACTCGGTGCACCGGATCCACCAGGAGAACGCTCCGATGGCCGCGCACACTGTCAGCGTCGAACCGGGTTCCGTGCTGGCCGACGCGCTCGGCACCGGGCCGGTGCCGGTCCAGTCCGGACATCACCAGGCCGTGCGCCGGCTGGGGGACGGCCTGCGCCCGGTGGCTTGGGCCGGCGACGGCGTGGTGGAGGCCCTCGAGCCGGCCCGGCCCGGCGGGGGCTGGCTCTTAGCGGTGCAGTGGCATCCCGAGGCCGAAGGATCGCCTCAAGGCCAGCTGGCGGCGCTGCTGGAGCCGTTTGTCGCAGCCTGCCGGGAGGGGGCGGCTGTGCGGCCGCGCTGATTCCGGCCTGCATCGGACTTTTCAGCAGGCGGTGCCGTTCGGGTTTTCCAAGCAGTTGTCCGCGTAGTTGTTGACCTTGGACCGCCACACGCTGATGGCCGCGGGCGGGGCAGTGAACGAGCCGGTGCCCGGGATCGGCACGGCCGGGCCGCCGTTGACGCTGTAGGTGCCTTTGAAAGTGGTGGTCAGTGTGACCCGGAAATCCCCGGTGTCCTTGTACACGTGGCTGGTCGCCGTCTGCTCGCCCCAGCGGTCCTGCGGCAGCGGACCACCCGGCGCCACGACCGGTCCAAGGCTGGATCCGTCCCCGTAGTTCCAGGTGTAGTCGATGGGCGTGGCCACGACTGCCACGTCCTGGCCCAGGATCCGGACGGCGAAGCGCTGCTCCGCGGCGTCGGCATAGACGTTGGTGTGGGCGCCGACCAGGGTGTGCGGCGCCGGCTGAATCGTTGTGGAACCGGCATCGACGGGTAGCGACCTGAAGTCCGACTCAATCCGGGCAGCGATTTTTTCCAGGATGTTCTCGGGCTTGGCCGCGTAAATGCAGGTTAGGCCGCCCACGGCCTCGGTCCACGCCGCGCTGCCGAGGTCCAGCAGGCCCCTGTACCACTGTACGAGCTGGCCGTCTTCGCCGTCGTGGCAGATGTCGTTCTTGACCCGGCAGGCCACATCAACGAATCCCTCGTGGTCCGTGCAGACCAGTTCAAACCGGTAGCCGAAGGGGTCGAGAGCCGCACCCACGGGGACTACGGTCCAGTACCCGCTGGCTGGATCCTGGTTCCACGCGCCCACGGCGGCACCGTGCGATCCCCACTTACCGTCAACTGTACTGACGGCAGAAGCCGGGACAGATCCCAGGCCGGCTCCCAAGATGGCCGCACCTTGCACAGCACAGATAAACATCCATCGTCGACGGCCCCGCATATTTCAGCCCATGCCCTCGACATTGTTGGCTCGCCATCCGCCGCCAATAAATTCAGCGTTCATGACGTCAATGATGGCCAGGTCTTCTCTGGCGCGTTCTATCAAAGTCCCGTCCGCTGTATAGGACTCCATTTCCTGCTGCTCAACTTGAGAGACGATCTGGTAAGTTCCGTCCGCAGCCGGCTCGAACCGCTCGATGACAGATCCAACTACGGACAGCCGGCCGCCAACAAGCCATTTCCCATCGCTATGCCCTTCTTGAATAACGGGCTTGATCCGCTGGCACCCCTTGCAGCCGTCACCGCTGCTGGCCATCAGCGGACCCATGTCCCCGGTTTCAAACGCGAAGCTGAGCGTCTCATACCAGTACCTGACGAACGCCTTCAGCCCCTTCTGCGACTTCTCCTTCGCCGCCAGGGGCATCTTCGGCACCGGCACGTTCTCGGCCGGCCCCTCGGCAGAAGCGGGTTTGTATGCCGCCGTCGGACTCGGCACGGCAGTGGTGGCTGGAGCCGTTGGCGAGACAACCGGAGCCGGTGTGTCGGCGCCTTCGGCGCTGCCGCTGCAAGCGGCGAGTCCCATGGCACAGACCGCCACGATGGCTGCGGATATTCGGGCGCGCGCGGACGTAACGGTCAAACGGCTCACCTGGACCCCCATGTACTGGTTGGCTGCTGACTCCTTGTGCGAGCAGTGTAAGCAGACCGCGGAGGCCAAGACGAGGATTATCCACAGATTTCAGGCCAGATGACGGTCGGCGTAGACCTGCATGGCATCCCGCACGAACCGGGCCCCGTCTTCGCCGCCGTAGTTGGCCCCGAAGCGCGGATCCGCCACATACATCTCGGCCAGTCCGGTGAAGTAACCGTAGGGAACCTCCTGGCCGCCGTTGGCGCTGGCGAGCCAGTCGAACTGCCGCCGGGCCAGCTCCTGGGCTGCGTCGCTGTCCGGCGCGGTCCCGGATCCGGCGGCGGCGATCCACTCCAGCTGCAGCGCCTTGCTGCGTTCCAGCCAGGCCTGCCGTTCGTCTTTACTGAGGCCCCGCCACCACGCGTCGCCCTTGGCGTAGGCTTCCTTGCCCCAGCGCTGCTCCACCTCGTCCTTGTACTGTGTGTGGTCGAAGCCGTCGAACATTTCCTCAGGCATGTGCTCCCCGCCCCTTTCTGCGGTATCAATGGTTTTGCGCACGGCGGCGATCCGGCGTTCCAGCCGGCTGCGCTCGCCGAGCAGGACCTCCAGGTGGCCGCGCAGGGCGGCCACGGGGTCGGTGCGGCCCTGCAGCACCTTGCCAATCTCATCCAGCCCCAGGCCCAGGTCGCGCAGCAGCAGGATGCGCTGCAGCCGCAGCAGGCACGCGCCGTCGTAATATCGGTAGCCGTTGCGGCCCGTCCGGCTGGGCTGCAGCAGCCCGAGCGACTGGTAATGCCGCAGTGTGCGGCTGGTGGTGCCCGCAGCCCGGGCGATGTCTTGGATGGACCATTCCCGGTTCCCGGAAATCCTCATGACTGCCACTATGAGGGTTGACGTAACGGCAAGGTCAAGCCGGAGCCGTGCGGGACCCGTGCGCGAAGCGCGAAGCGTATGGGGAAGCAGGAAACGCTGCCGCGCAGCCGCCTCCCACTCCTCGCCGGCTCGGAGCGGGGCCCTCGGCGGCTACGCTGGAGGGGTGGCAGGTGAAGCGCAGCCCCGGTTCCGGATTCCGGCCCCGGCCGCCGTCGTACTGGCAATGGCCGGCGGAGCCGGGCTGGCGGTGCAGGGCAGGCTCAACAGCGCGCTCGGGCTGGCCCTGCAGGACCGGATCGGGGCATCGCTGATCAGCTTTGGGACCGGATTTGCCGCGGTGCTGCTGTTCGCGCTGGCGGTGCCGGCGGTCCGGGCCCGGTTGTCCGGCTTGGGGCAGGCGATCCGGCAGGGAAGCTATCCCTGGTGGTACCTGCTGGCCGGCGCCGCGGGCGCGTTCTATATCTTCACCCAGACGGCCACCATCGGGGAGGTGGGCCTGTCCTTGTTCACTATTGCCATCGTTACCGGCCAGATGGTCTCCGGCCTGCTGGTGGACAGGCGCGGGCTCGGGGCCGGACGCAGCATTGCGGTGAGCCCGCTGCGGTTGGGCGCTGCCGCGCTGGCGCTGGTGGCAGCCATCCTCGCCGCGGTCCCGCATTTCGACGGCGGTGGGCAGCACGCGCTGCTGCTGGTGCTGATGCTCCTGCCGCTGCTGGCAGGCCTGCTGCAGAGCGTGCAGCAGGGCATGCTGGCCCGGGTGGCCGCGGTGCACGGCAGTCCGGCCGTGTCGACGCTGCTGAATTTCGGTGTCGGCGCCGGACTGCTGCTGGCGGTGTGGCTGGTCCAAGCCGCGGCCGGCGGCCGGGCGGTGCTGGCCGGGCCCGCATGGTGGCTGTACCTGGGCGGACCGCTGGGCACTTTGGTGCTCGGTTCGGCCATTATCTGCACGGCCAGCGTCGGTGTCCTGGTCATGACGCTGGCGGTCACCGGCGGACAACTGGCCGCCTCGGTGGTGCTGGATGCGCTCTGGCCGTCCGCCGGAAGCGTGCTCGACGCCGCGACGATGGCCGGGGTCGGGCTGACGTGGCTGGCACTGCTGCTGGCCGCGCGGCCGTGGGCCGGCCGAAGGTTAAAAGACCCCCGGGAAGAAACCTAACCAAGTACCACCAGTGTCCTGCGCCTGGAATTCGTTTCCTAATCATAAATGTGGCATGGCGACTGTCGGAAGGCCACAGGCGCCGCTGGAACTGTCGGATGAGGCGCGGGAGACGCTGACGAATGTGGAGTCGGCGAACCCGGACGGGGACCTCGCGGTCATCACCGAAAGCCTCTCCTCCCACAATAGTCTCTCCACCGAGGCGGCCACGGCCCTGGCCACCGCCCAACTCACTGCCCGCGCACAACCCTGGATCCGGGACGGCCTGCCCCGCCGGCCCGTACCCTGCGCCGCCGCTTTGTCTACCCTTTGAGGAACCCAGCGCTAGCTTCTACCACGCCGCCCCAAGGGCACCCCGGCCGGGAAGCTCCGCGGCCAACATCCGGCATCGTGACGCGCACAGTTTTTCAGCTGGCGATGCGACCGGCGAGGTAGTCGGCCACAAAAATATCCTTGGTGGCGAGAATATGTGCCCGCGAGAGGCTTTCCGCTCTTGTGGCGTTCTGCGCCTTCAGTGCTTCTATGACCTCGCTGTGGACGTTCCAGACATCGTGCCCCCGCTTTTGGGCCAAGTATCGGTTGAGCCAGGCGAGCTGGAACCTTGAGTTCTCAATGAAACTGCGTATCTGGTTGCTTCCGGAGATCCGAGCCATCTCCAACTGAAACATCGAATTGAACAGGCCTGCTTGATGCCAGTCCTCCTCATCGACAGCCCTTCGACCTGAGGTGACGATGCCGGCCAGAGCCTCGATGTCGCCATCTGTCCGGCGCTCAGCGGCAAGGGCGGCAGCGAATCCTTGGAGCACCGCCCGCATCTCAAGCAACTCGATCACGTCGCGGGCGCTTCGCCGGGCAACAAGGGCGCTCTGACCGGGTCGCAACTCCACGAGCCCCTGCTGTCCTAGCCGTTGCAGCGCTTCGCGGACCGGAACACGGGAGACCCCGAGCCGGCGGGCCAGCTGTGTCTCGACCAGAGCCGAACCTGGGGGAAGGCTACCGTCGATGATCCAGTTGCGGATCGCTTCCAGGGCCTTGTCGGAACGGGCCTGCATGGGAGCGCTTGAGCCCTCGCATGGTCTGTGGAGCTGCTGCATTCCGCCAGTATACGAAACTTCCGCCCCAGGGCAATGCGCGGTTCATCGGGGTCCGCGGGCGCGACTGGTAAGGTGCTCCGCAGCCGCGGCCCCTCGTTGACCGTCGCCCATATTCATGAATATGATCCATCTCATACTCGGTATACAGGTGGTCTACGCGGCTGAAGGAGTACCCAATGAAGGCTTGGAGAAAGATGGCGGGAGTCGTACTCGCCATTGGGCTGGTCGCTGGTGCGACCGGTTGCAGTTCGAACGGTGCGGCCGCCGAGCAGCAGAAGTCGACGCTGACGGTGGGGGTCCAAGAACCTTTCAGCGCATACCACATCGAGGTCGGCGTGGCCCAGGGCTTCTTCCGTGAGGTGGGCATCGACGAGGTCGAGACCCGAGTTTTCACCTCCGTCCCGTCGATGCTCACCGCAGTCGGCAAGGGACAAATCGAAGCCGGCATACAGGGCATTCCCTCGGTCTGGAACTACAACCAGAGCACTGGCGGCTCGAAGCTGAAGATCTTCTCCAATAAGGCCTTCAACACGACTCACTGGGCGGTTGGCAAGAAATTCACGGACGCGGTGACCCAAGGTAGCTATCAAGAGATCGTCAAGGCTTGGGAGGGCAAGCGGATCGGCGTCCCGGTCCTGTCGGGACTTGTCTACAACGACCTGCGGTACATGCTGACCCAAGCCGGGCTGAATCCAGACAAAGACGTCGAGATCATTGCCGTCGGTTCTGGCGAGCCAGCAGCGACGGCTTTGAAGAAAGGCCTCGTGGACGTTCTTGGCACCTCGGCGACCGCTCTTGCGCTTGTGGACACCCAGGGCATCGGCACTCCGGTGATGGAAGGCGTGGAGACCCCGTCGACAGGGTCGATCACAACCGCCTGGTTCACCTCCGAAGCGCAGCTTGGGGAGAACCCCGAGTTCTACAAAAAGATCGCCGAAGGCGTTGCCAAGTCCAAGCAGTTCATCTTGGACCCTGCCAACAAGGACGCCGTCGTGAAAGTCCTCACCGAAAAGATGGGGCTGACCGAGGACGTCGCCCTTAGGCTTTACGAGATCGACCGTCCGGGGTGGGACGACCCGCTCAACCGCGAGACGTTCGAGCGCTCGATCAAATCTCTGACAAGGAGCGGGAGCCTGCCTGGCGCCGCCCCTTCCTACGAAGACGTTATTGCCGGCGACATCGCCCGGTGAGAGTGATTTCCCAGTTTCTGCCATCGTGTCGGCGCCAACACCGATTCGGCTGCGGAGGCCCAACGACGAACTGCTTCTACTTCTAACAGCCCCGGAGGAGAACGAGTATGTCCCATAGCGATAACGGCCAGGGGAATGGCCGAACCTATCCCGGCTTCAAGGGAAAGATCGGCCGGACGTTCCGGTCGAGTGAGCCCTGGTGGCCGCCGCGCACCGCCGCGCCCAAGGAGTCGCCGAACGTCGTGGTCGTGCTGGCCGACGACATCGGCTTCTCCGACTGGGGGTGCTACGGGTCGGAACTGAGCACTCCGAACATCGACCGGTTGGCCGCCAGCGGTGCGCAGTTCGTGAACTACCATTCCACCCCCCTGTGTTCTCCCACCCGGGCAGCGCTGATGACCGGCCGCAATCCGCATTCAGTCGGCATGGGGTACGTCGCCAACCTCGATCCGGGGTTCCCTGGGTACACCGCGGTTCTTCCGGAGAACCAGCCGACCATGGCAGAGGTCTTCCGCGCCAACGGCTACAGCACCTTCATGCTGGGCAAGTGGCACTTGACGCGTGATTCGGAATGTTCCGAGGCCGGGGACAAGAGCTCTTGGCCGCTGCAGCGTGGCTTCGACGAGTTCTACGGATTCCTCGACCCCATGACTAACCTGCATCATCCGCATCGGCTCTACGACGGCAACAGCGTCGTGCAAACCGACCGCTACGAGCCGGGGTACTACCTGACCGACGATCTCACCGACCGCGCGGTCTCGATGATCAAGGCCACGAAGACCGCGAACCCGGACAAGCCCTTCTTCATGTACTTTGCGCACGGTGCCGTGCACGCGCCGCTGCACGCCAAGCGTGAGGACATTGCCCGGCACATGGGTAAGTACGGCATCGGCTGGGACGCCCTGCGCGAGCAGCGGCTCGCCCGCCAAAAAGAGCTGGATGTCGTCGCCCGGGACACGGTCCTGCCGCCTCGAAATGCCGAACCCGGCGAAGAGGTGCAGGTGTGGGACGAGCTTCCCGCGGAGGTGCAGAACCTCTTCGCGCGCTACATGGAGGTCTATGCCGCCATGGTGGAGAGCATCGACCAGAGCGTCGGCCGGCTGATGCAGACGCTGGAGCAGCTGGGCGAGCTGGACAACACCGTCATCATTGTCACGAGCGACAACGGCGCGTCCCGCGAAGGGCAGGCCCAGGGAGCAAGCAACTATCAGCGCGGCGTTCTCCCCGAACCAGGTAAACGTGCCCTCGGCGAAGACAGCTTGAGGTTCGACCTTGAACACATCGACGACATCGGCGGCCCCAACACCTGGCCGCACTACCCCCGAGGCTGGGCCATGGCCTGCAACACCCCCTTCCGGCTCTACAAAACCACCACCTTCGCCGGCGGCCACCGGGTGCCTTTCGTCGTCGGGCTGCCCGAACGCCTGCGTGCGGAGGCAAGCGGGCTGCGTAGGCAATACGTGCATGTGGTCGATGTCCTGCCCACGCTGGTGGATCTGCTCAACCTCCGGATGCCAGCGGAGCGGCACGGACTGGCAGCCGACCCGATGGACGGACAGAGCTTCGCCCGGGCGCTGCGCAGCATCGACGCGCAGGTGGGCCGCGACGAGCAGTACTACGAGTGCATCGGCAACCGCGCCTACTACAAAGACGGCTGGGAGGTCGTCACGAAGCGGGTCCCGAGCACGCCGTTCAGCGAGGAAAAGTGGGCCCTCTACAACCTCGAGGAAGACCCCACGCAGTTGAACGACCTCTCCGATAGGCACCCCGAACGCGTCAAGGAGATGGTCGAAGCGTGGGAGAAGGCGGCCTGGGACAACCAGGTCTTCCCACTCTACGAGGGCGACGGCATCTGGCAGCTGATCCGCCCGGAGTGGGAGAAGGTTCTCAGCAGACCTGTCCGGCTGCTTCCCGGAACGCCGACCACCGAGCGGTACCGGACGCTCCAGCTGCTCAATGGCCGGTCCTTCCAAGTGGTCGTTGACTGGAGCTACTTCCACGGCGACGAGGGTGTTGTCTTCGCCCACGGCGGCCAGGAGTCCGGGTACGTCCTGTATGTCGAAGACAACCGGCTGCACTTTGTGGAGAACTACGGCAGCCAGATGATCGAGCTGCCCAGCGTGGAACTGCCCTCGACCAGCCAGCAGGTCGTCGTGGAGTTCAACGCCCGCGAGGCGTCGAAGTGGCACATCAGCCTCCACGTCGACGGGGAGGTGGCGGTCGAAGACCACGAGGTCCCCCGGATCATCGGCTACGTCCCCTTCGAAGGCATCGATGTCGGCATTGACCGCCGGTCGCCAGTGTCGTGGGAGCTCTACGAACGCCGCGGCCCCTTCCCCTTCACCGGGGAGATCACCGCGGTCACCTACATCCCCGGCGAGTTGTCGGGCGACTCGAACGAAAAGGTCCTGGAACGGCACCTGGCCATGGGCACGGCGTACGAATGAGTGGAACGGAGCAACAGATGAAGGCACAGCAAACGGCGAACGGCCGGCTCGCGGACAAGGTGGTGCTGATCACCGGCGCGGGATCCGGCCTGGGGCAGGCCTCGGCGCTGCGATTCGCGGAGGAGGGCGCGTTGGTGGCATGCGTGGACTTGTCGGAGTCTACGGTCGCGGTCACCGCCGACAAGATCATTGGCGCCGGCGGCCAGGCAATCGCACTCGGAGCCGACGTCTCCTCAGCCAAGGACGCTGAGCGGATGACCGCCGCCACGATCAAAGCGTTCGGCCAGGTCGACGTCGTTTTTGCCAACGCGGGCATCGGCGGCCCCGGCAACGCGATGGACCTCGAGGAAGACGTCTGGGACCGCGTGATCGACGTGGATCTCAAGGGCGTGTGGCTCTCTTCGAAGTTCGCGCTGCGGAACATGGTCGCACGGGGCAGCGGCACGATCCTCAATACCGCCAGCATAGGCGGGCTTGTCGGCGTCAGGGGCATCTTCCCCTACGCCGCCGCGAAGGGCGGTGTCATCGCGATGACCAAGCAGCTCGTCGTGGATTTCGGGCCCAAGGGGATTCGCGCCAACGCGATCTGCCCCGGCACGGTTCCGACCCCGTTGGTCACCGACACTTACGTCGCACGGGTGAAGGCTGCCGGATCAACGAACATCGAGGCTGACGCGCAGGCCGGGCTCGACGAGATGGCGAAGAAGTACCCGGCCGGCCGACTTGGTCGGGTCGAGGACGTCGCTGCGCTGGCGCTGTTCCTGGCCAGCGACGAGTCGTCCTGGATCACAGGCCAGGCAATCAATGTTGACGGTGGCTACACCGCCGCCTAGGCGACGGCTCGAGACCCAGATGAGGACCGGACATGTCAGTGAGAATCGAAGATCGGCAGACGCCAGCGAGCATCACGGTCGAGGACCTGGAGGTGGTCTTCCCGCCTCCCACCCCGGATGATCCGCCCGCGGTGGCGGTGGACGGGGTGAGCTTTGAGATCAATACCGGTGAACTCGTAGTCCTGGTTGGGCGCAGTGGTTGCGGGAAGACGTCCGTGCTCAACGTACTGGCGGGGCTCTACAAGCCCACCTCGGGTAGCGTTTCGATCGTCGGCAAGCCGCCGCTGGCGGCGCGCGACCACATCGGCTACATGTTCGCCCGAGACGGACTGCTGCCCTGGAGGACCGCCCGCCGCAACGTGGAGTTCGCGTTGGAGATCCGGTACGGAAGGTCCCTCTCCCGTTCCGAGCGCAAAGCGCGCGCGATCGAGTACATCGAAAAGGTCGGCGTGGGGCACGCCCTGAACAGGTATCCCTGGCAGCTGTCCAACGGCATGCGGCAGCGCGTGGCCCTGGCCCGGACCTGGGCGATCGAACCGGACGTGCTCTTCATGGACGAGCCGTTCGCGGCACTCGACGCCCAGACGCGCGCCGAGGTTCAAAGGGAGTTCCTCGACGTGTGGACACGGGACAAGAAGACTGTCGTGTTCGTGACGCACGACCTCAAGGAGGCGATTCTCTTGGCGGACCGCATCATCGTGATGCGCGGCGGGAAGGTGGTCGACCAAGTGAGCGTGGACATCGCCCGGCCTCGTGACGAGAACATGATCGAGGAAGACCCGGCCTACCGCAGCATGCACCACCGCCTCATCGAAGGGCTGCAACTCGACCACGTTCCGAGCAGGGAGATCTGAGATGTCCATGGTGACCCAAGCGACCCCTGCGGCGACAAAGACTGCCCGGCCGCCGCAGAGAAAACGGACACAGCTCAACCCCAAATCAGTCCTTTGGTTGTTCCTGGCGCGTGTGGGGTTTCTCGGACTACTGCTCGGCGGCTGGCAGCTCATCGCCACCTACGAGCTCGTGGACCCGTCGGTCAGCAGCTCGCCGGGCGCGGTCATGGCCTGGCTCGCGGAGGCACTCACCGGATCCAAATTGTGGATCAACCTTCAAGCCACCCTGACCGCATCCCTCATGGCGTGGGTACTGGCCAGCGTCGTGGGGACGTTCATCGGCATCGCTCTGGCGCTCCTCCCCCGGGTCGAGAAGGTCGTCAACCCTTACCTCAGCGCCTTCAACGCGATGCCCCGAATCGCCTTGGCGCCTCTCTTCGTCGTGGCGTTCGGCCTCACCATCAACTCCAAGATCGCGCTGGCATTCTCGATCGTGGTGTTCATGGCCATCAATGCGGCCAGGACCGGGGTCGCGTCGCTGGACATCGACCACACCAGGCTCGCGGAAGTGCTCGGCGCCAGCAAGGTTGAGCGCTTCTTCAAGATCCTGTTGCCGGTGGCCGTCCCTTCGATCTTCGGTGGGCTGCGGCTTGGTCTGATCTATGCCTTGCTGGGTACGCTGACGGCGGAACTGATCGGCTCAGTGGACGGTATCGGCCAGCAGTTGCAGGAGGCAGCCGGGCTGTTCCAGACGGACGCGATCTACGGACTGCTCATCGTGTTGGCGATCACTGCCACCCTGATCAATGCCGGGATGAGCGGCATTGAGCGCAAGATCCTTCGCTGGCAGCCGTAGCGGGCGGTTGCGGGCCCGCAGCCGTCCGATGACCCCACGACTCAGAAGGCACAGACCCCTCGGATCAGCCCGCGGGGCAACAGGCAAGGGAGGTTGACATGGTTGCTGGGACAACGCACGACAACATGGTCAGGCGGGACAAGCTTTTCATCGCCGGTGCGTGGCAGGAGGCTGCCGGGCACCTTGAGGTTGTGAATCCCGCTAATCTACGGCCTGTTGGGGTCACTGCGGTGGCCACCACGGCCGACGCACACCAGGCTGTCTCCGTCGCCCAAGAGGCCTTTGCCTTCGGCGTGTGGCGGATGGAGAAGCCGTCGTACCGCGCCGCCGTCCTGCGCGAGGCGGCCGACATACTGGAGAGGAAGTCCGAGGCGCTGGTTTCGCTGGTCACCGATGAACTCGGCTGCACGGTCCGCGCCGCGCGGACCGCGGCGGTGCCGAACCCGATCCGCCACCTGCGTTACTACGCCGACCTGATTGAATCCACCCACCTGGAGGAGACACGCAGCCACGGAGGCGCCTCGAGCCTCGTGGTGCGCGAGCCGGTAGGAGTCGTCGCCGCGATCACGCCGTGGAATGCTCCATTGTTCGGCCCTACGCTCAAGGTGGCGCCGGCCTTGGCGGCCGGCTGCTCCGTTGTGCTCAAGCCGGCACTCGAGGCGCCCCTCTCCGCATACGAATTGGCCGACGCCTTCGCTGAGGCGGGACTCCCGCCGGGCGTATTGAGCATCATCCCCGGAGACGGTGCCGTCGGCGAGCACCTGGTCACGCACCCGGGAGTCGACAAGGTCGCCTTCACCGGCAGCACCGCCGTCGGCCGCCGAATCATGGCATTGTGCGGAGAACGGATCGCGCGTGTCTCCCTGGAGCTCGGCGGCAAGTCTGCGGCGGTCATCCTCGACGACGCCGACATCGAGACCGTCGCAGAACAGCTGTTGCCCATGATCCTCCTGGTCAACGGCCAGGCGTGCATCGCCCAGTCCCGCGTGCTGGTGCCACGCAGCCGCAAGTCCGCGATCGTGGAGGCCCTTGCGGACGCGGTCGCCAAGGTGCGGGTGGGCAACCCGTACGCCGAGGACACGACGGTGGGGCCGCTCGTGAGCGAACGGCAACTAAGGCGGGTCGAGGAATACATCGGCATCGGTGTCATCGAGGGCGCCCGGGTGGTTGTCGGTGGTGGCCGTCCATCGCCCGACGACGTCGGGCCCGGCTACTACTTCGAGCCCACCCTGCTTTCCGAGGTGGAGAACAACATGCGGGTCGCCCAGGAGGAGATCTTCGGACCGGTGCTGGGCGTGATCGAGTACGCTGACACCGCCGAAGCCGTCGCCATCGCTAACGACTCGGTCTACGGGCTCTCGGGCTCCGTCTGGACCGGCGACCCGGCGCGCGGGCTGGAGGTTGCCCGGCAGTTGCGCACCGGGATGGTAAGCATCAATGGCTCACCGCAGGCCTTCGGCTCTCCGTTCGGCGGCTTCAAACAGTCCGGGATCGGGCGCGAAATGGGGCCGGAGGGCCTGCAAGAGTACCTGGAGACCAAATCGATCGCTCTCGGCGACACCCTCCCCACATCCTGACAGCCCCTCACGGGACACCTTCACGCAATTCCTGGGCGTAATTCACATTACAACGGCATACGACCGGTATGCCGACGACGATTGGGAGACGACATGAGTTCAACGCGCAGGGCCATTGCGACAGCTGCCATGCTGGCGTTGGTGACGATGACCGCCGCATGCGGCAGTGACGGCCAAGCATCGGCGAAGGGCGGCGAGAACCCGACCATCACGTTCGGCGTCCAGGACCCCGCGCAGGCGCTACTGCTTGAAATCGCCCTTGAGCAGGGCTATCTCGATGGAGCCGGCATCAAGGATGTCGAGAGCAAGGTCTTCACGTCGGTACCGGCCATGCTCACCGCGGTCGGCAAGGAACAGATCGAGATGGCGGTCCAGACGGTCCCGGCCGTGTGGAACTACAACCAGACCTCCGGCGGCTCACAGCTGAGGATTATCGCCGGCAACGGCACCAACACCACCCGAATCACGGTCCCCACCGGCTCCGAACAGCCGCAGACCCCCGAGCAGCTGGTCGATTCGTGGCGGGGCAAGAAGATTGGTGTGCCGGTGCTGGCGGGGCTCAACTTCGATGCGACGAAGGCTCTCATCAAGAGGCACGGCCTCGACCCGGAACGCGACATGGAGTTGGTCGCGATCGGCACGGCCGGTGCCGCCGTCGCTGCGCTTGAGAAGGGACTCGTGGACGTGCTCGTCCAAGGTTCCACCGTAGCGGCACTTGCCGAGGAACAGGGCGTGGGCACCGAAGTGCTGGACGGTACCCAGCTTCCGAACTCCGGGGTGTTGCAGATCGTCTTCGTCACCGCTGCACAGAACATCGAGGCCGACGCGGAACGCTGGCAGGCCATCGCCGAAGGCATCGAGAAGGCGAAGGACTGGTACGAGGACGAAGCCAACAAGGAAAAAGTGGTGGAGATCTACCAGGGCTTCGACTACAGCGCCGAGATGGCGTCCATCGCCTACGACTCCGACCGCGCGGCCGCCACCTACTCCGACGACATCAACCAAGAGATGTTCGACCGGAGCATCGACTACATGCAGGAGGTCGGGGCGTTCACGGGCGCAGTGCCCGCATGGGACGACGTCATGGCCGGGTTCATGGCGCGATGAGCAACGTCGTGACATCGCCAGCGCCGGATCGTGAAGGCGAGGTCCCGTCCTACGACGTGGTCGTCGTCGGTGCCGGCTTCGCCGGCCTTTACATGCTGCACCGCCTCCGACAGGCGGGGTTCACCGTGCGGGTCTTCGACAAGGCTGGTGACGTCGGGGGCACTTGGTACTGGAACCGCTACCCTGGCGCCCGTTGCGACGTGGAGAGCCTGTTCTATTCGTATTCGTTCGACAACAGTCTCCAGCAGGAGTGGGAGTGGACGGAGCGGTACCCGACCCAGCCGGAAATCCTGCGATACCTGCAGCACGTGGCCGACAGGTTCGATCTCCGGGATGCGATCAGCCTCGGGACTACGGTTCAGGGAATGACCTTCGACGACGGCGCCGGCATCTGGGCTGTTCACACCGACGTCCACGGCACGGTTCGGTCAAGGTTCGTCATCGCGGCGACCGGGTGCCTGTCGGTGCCGATGATGCCCTCGCTGCCCGGCATGGAGACCTTCAGAGGCAGGTCGGTCCACACCGGGGACTGGCCACACGACGGGGTCGACGTCAGCGGACTGCGGGTCGCGGTCATCGGGACCGGTTCCTCCGGCGTCCAGGTGATCCCCCAATTGGCCGCTGACGCTGCTGAACTGACCGTCTTCCAACGGACTCCGAACTTCGGGATGCCGGCCCGCAACCGACCCTTGCAGCCTGGAGAACAGCAACAGGTCAAGCGCGCCTACCCCCGGCTGCGTGAGGAGGCCCGCAGGACCTCCGCGGGGACGATCGTGCCCCGCAGCGGGCTCAACGCCGTCGGGACTGATCCTGCACGGGTCCGGCAGGAACTCGAAGCGGCATGGGCGCTCGGGGGCAGCGGCATCCTGGCGCGCTTCGAGGACATTCTTGTCAGCCACGAGGCCAACGACATGGTTGCGGCGTTCCTCCGTGAGCGGATCCGCGAGATTGTGGAGGACCCCACCACCGCGGCGGCCCTGTGCCCGGCCGGTTTCCCCGTCGGCGCCAAGCGCGTTACCGTCGGAACCAACTATTTCGAAAGCTTCAACCAGCCGAACGTGCGCCTCGTCGACACCCGCGCTGATCCGATCCAACGGATCACGCCATACGGCGTGCGCACCCAGGAAGAGGAGCACGAGAGCGACGTCATCGTCTACGCCACCGGCTTCGATGCCATGACCGGCGCCCTGTTGCGGATGGACATCCGCGGCTCCGGCGGCACCTCCCTGAGCCAGCGGTGGGAGGCGGGGCCCCATACGTACCTGGGGCTGGGCATCGCTGGGTTTCCGAACCTGTTCATCATCGCCGGCCCCGGCAGCCCGTCCGTGCTGGGCAATGTCCTGGTCTCCATAGAGCAGCATGTCGAGTGGATCGGCGATTACCTTGAGCATCTGCGCGAGAGCGGGATCACCCGCACCGAAGCGGAGCCGTCCGCCCAGGAAGCGTGGGTCGTCCACGTCAACGAGGTGGCCGGCGAGACGCTTTTCCTGGAGGCTGCATCGTGGTATATGGGTGCGAACGTTCCGGGCAAGCCCCGGGTGTTCATGCCCTACGCAGGCGGCTTCTGGAAGTACCGGCAGCTCTGCGACCGCGTGGCGCATGACGGCTACCCCGGCTTCGCACATACCCGCGTCGGAGACTCCGAGCCGGCGCTCGTTCGCTGGCAGACATCTTAGAAGGACTGGCAGACATCTCAGAAGGAGCGGTTTCCATGCTTGCTGCAGTGCTGAACGGGTTCCAGGAACGCGTTGTGATCGATGAACTCGACGTCGACGAGGTCGGGCCTGACGAGGTCTTGGTGAGGACCGTCGCAAGCGGCGTCTGCCATTCCGACCGCTCGATCCAGCAGGGTCTCCGGGACACGCCGCTCCCCCTGATCCTGGGACACGAGTCCGCCGGCGTGGTCGAGAAGGTCGGGGAGCTTGTCACCTCGCTCCAACCAGGCGACCACGTGGTCGGCTGCGCCAAGGCCCACTGCGGCAGGTGCGCGTGGTGCCAGAGCGGCCGGCAGCAGCTCTGCGTGAGCGCCGGCCATCTCCGCGCCGCCTCGGCTCCGCCGCGGCTGACCCGCCGCGGGTCGGAGGTTCGGCCGATGACGGGCCTGGGTGGATTCGCCACCCACATGCTCGTGTCCGAACGAAGCCTGGTAGCTGTTCCTCGCGAGATCCCGCTGGACCGTGCCGCGCTTCTGGGGTGCGCCGTGCTGACCGGATTCGGCGCTGTCCGGCACAGAGCACAAGTGGCGCTGGGAGACACCGTCGTGGTGATCGGCTGCGGGGGCGTGGGACTGAACGTTGTCCAGGCTGCCAAGCTTGCCGGGGCATCTGCGATCATCGCAGTGGATCTGATCGAGAGCAAACTCAACCACGCCCGGCTTTTTGGGGCGACCCACGTGGTGCATGCCGGCGAAGAGGACGTGGACGCAGTGGTGCGCGCCATCGTCGGAGGAGCCGACCACGTGTTCGAGGTCGTCGGCCGTCCGGCGACCATCGCCCAGGCCTGCCGGATGGCTAGCCCCGGGGGGACTGCCACCATCGTCGGCGCTGCCGCGCAGAACGCCACGGTGGAGATCCCCACGGAGACCCTCCTGCGGGAAATCCGGTTGCAGGGGAGCCTGATGGGATCCTCGCGCTTTCAGCTGGACATCCCGCTCTACGCCCGCATGTACCTCGAAGGCCGCCTCATGCTCGATGAGATGATCTCGGCCAGGGTCCGTCTTGAGGATGTCAACGACAGCCTCATCGCCCTGGACGGCTCCGAGAGCCTTCGGCAAGTTATCCACTTCGGGGACTGACGGACGGCGGCCCCAAGCCGCCCGGCTTGGGGCCCATCAGTACCTGCGCCTTCACAGGCCGGTGATCCGTCCGACTGGTCCCGTCGCTCCGCTTTGCTCTTACACCGCTTCAGGAGGATACCGAATGACAACGCCCGGAACGCGCATCGAAATCTCCAGCCGGCAAGCCCCCGAAACATACCGCGGAGTTGTCGTCACCGGGGCCGCCCGAGGGTTGGGCAAAGCCATTGCCCAACGCTTGGCAGCCGAAGGCGCCGCCGTCGTCGCAGTGGACACATCGGCGGAAACCCTCGACGAGACCGTCACCGGGCTGGGTTCCGGCCACGCCGCCGTGGTTGGTGACGCGGGGGACCCCGACACCCTTGCCGCGGCCATTGTAGAGGCGGAACGCCTCGGCGGAGGGCTCAAGACCTTCGTGGCGAATGCAGGGATTGCACGGCCCGGAGACAGCTTGGATTTCGCGCACGAGGACTGGGACCGGGTCCTGAACGTCAACCTGCGCGCGGCCTTCATAGGTGCGCAGATCGCCGGCAAACACATGCGCGAGGGCGGAAGCATCGTGATGCTTTCCTCGATCTGTGCTACCGAAGGCTTTGCCGCCCGTGCGGCATACTGCGCTTCCAAGGCCGGGGTTGAAGGCCTGGTCCGCTCGCTCGCCACGGAGTGGGGACCACGCGGAATCCGCGTCAATGCCGTTGCTCCCGGCACGATCAGCACGGAGATGCAGGCATCGATGGTGGCTTCGGGTCTGGTGTCCTTGGACATCTACATGGAACGCATTCCTATGGACCGCATCGGGCGGCCGGAGGAAATCGCGGATGCCGTCGAATATCTGGCCTCCGACCGGGCAAGTTACATCACCGGCGTCGTCCTTCCGGTCGACGGCGGATGGTCCGGCAGTGGGCTGCGGATCCCCGGCGCCTAGTGCTGCGTTCCTCAAAGGAGGTAGACAAAGCGGCGGCGCAGGGTGCGGGCCGGCGGAGCAGGCCGTTTGGCGCGGGTGTTGAGCCAGGCGGCGGCCCGGACGGTGGCCGTCTCGATCTGGTCGGGGCCGGTGAAGGACCGGCCGGCCAGAGCGGCTTTGCGGGACAGGCGCCAGCAGCCCTCCTGCAGGTCCGGCCGGCACGTCGATGCCTTCGGCGCGGGCCGCCTCGGTGAGAATGTCCAAGGTCCACTCGGGCGGCCCGGACTCGCCGGCGGCTTCCAGTTCCCCCGCATCGTCGCGCCCTGGCCGGCCCGGCGGATCCTGGCCGGCCAGGGCGATGATGCGGGAGCGTTCGTCCTCGCGCAGCCGGGCGGGCGCCCGGGGATCGGCAGGTCGCCGGGCCCGTCCAGTCCCTCGGCGTTGAAGCGGTGCAGCCGCTCCCGCACGGTCTTGGGATGGCAGGCCGGCTCGGCGGCAATAGCGGGAACGCGCATTCCGGCCCAGCTGCAGGTGGCCATCCGGGCCCGCAGAATCCGGTCGGCCGGGGCATGCCGGGCACCGGACAGCCAGTGGATCCTGCGCTCCTCGTCCGGATCATGCGCCGGACGGGCAAACAGCGGCTTCATGACATCGTCCTCGGCCACCCATGATGCGCCTCCAAACCCCTGTTGCCCCATACCTCCTTTGAGGAACACAGCACTACTACCGGTGGTCGTAGAAACCGCGGCCGGTCTTGGCGCCGAGCTGTCCGGCGTCCACGAGGCGGCGCAGGTTGTTCGGCACTACCAGTGCCGGATCCGGCGACTGGGCATACATCGCATCCGCGGCGGCGCAGACCACGTCCAGGCCGATGAAGTCCGCCAGCTTCAGCGGTCCCATCGGATGGCCGCAGCCCAGCGTCATCCCGTCGTCGATGGCCTCCGCTTCGGCGTAGCCGCTGTCCAGCATGCGCGCCGCCGCCAGCAGGAACGGGATCAGCAAGGCGTTGACCACAAAGCCGGGACGGTCCTCGATGACCAGGGGCGTCTTGCCCAGCGCCTCCGCTACGAACTGCCGGGCCGCCGCCACCGTGGCGTCGCTGCTGTGCACGGCGCGGATGACCTCGACCAGCGGCATGCGCGGCACCGGGTTGAAAAAGTGCAGGCCGATAAAGCGGTCCGGGTGCCCGAGTGCCCGGGCGAGCCGGGTGATGGGGATCGACGACGTGTTGGTGGCAATGAGCACGTCCCCGGCGACGCTTTCCTCCAGCGCCGCCAGGACGGAAAGCTTGACCTCGAGGACTTCCGGGACGGCCTCGATGACCAGCTGGCAGCCGGCGAGGGCTCCCATGTCTGCCGCCGGATCGAGGGCCCCGAGATACTCCGAGGCTTCCTGGGCCGGGAGCTGGCCCTTGCCGACGGACCGGTGAAGGTTCGCCTCGATCTGTTTGCGGGCGGCACTCAGGGCGTCCGGGGAGGAATCATGGAGGATAACCTGCAGGCCGGCCTGCAGTGCGCTTTCGGCGATGCCGCGCCCCATGGTCCCGGACCCGACGACGCCGACGGTGGCGATGGGCTTCATCAGGACTCCCACTTCCGGAAGAGCGCGGCGATGGCCTGCCCGCCGCCGATGCACAGCGTGGCGATGCCGAACTCCAGGTCGCGGCGCTTCAGGTCCAGGGCCACGCGCAGCGCCAGGATCGCGCCGGTGGCGCCGACCGGATGGCCGAGCGCGATTGCCCCGCCGTAGGGATTGGTCTTGGCCGGATCCAGTCCCGCGTCGCGGATGACGGCGACGGCCTGGGCGGCAAAGGCCTCATTCAGTTCGACAATGCCGATGTCGCTGGGCTGCAGGCCGGTTTCGGCGAAGAGCTTCTGCAGGGCCAAGGTGGGTGCGTAGCCCATCAGGGCCGGTTCGATGCCGGCGACGGTGACATGTTCGAGGGTCGCCAAGCCACCCAGGCCGCGTTCGCGCAGCGTGCTCTCCCGCATCAGGACCATGGCGGCGGCGCCGTCGTTGATGCCCGAGGCATTCCCGGCGGTGACGGTACCGTTCTGCCGGAAGGCCGGGCGCAGGCTGGCCAGGTTCTCCGGCGAGGTGTCCGGACGGGGATGTTCGTCCGCCGTGATCGTGACGGGGTTGCGGCCCGGGACCTTGACCGGGGTGATTTCCTCGTCGAAGGCCGCCAGCGCCGCCGGCGCGGCCGCCCGGCGCTGGCTTTCGACGGCGAATTCGTCCTGTGCCGCCCGGCTGATCTTGTACTTCTGCGCGACGTTCTCGGCGGTCACGCCCATGTGTTCATTGCTGAACGGGTCGGTGAGCATCGCGAGGGTCCCATCGACCAACGTACGGTTTCCCAGCCGCGCGTTGGCACGGGAGTTGAAGTCGAGGAAGGGCATCCGGGACATGGACTCGTCGCCGCCGGCGAGGACGACGTCCGTGGATCCCCAGCGCAGCTGCTGGGCGGCGGACCAGATCGCCTGCAGGCCGCTGCCGCACAACCTGTTCACGGTCAGCGCTGACGCCGAGGGCAGCACGCCGGCGGCCAGGGCAACGCGGCGCGCGTTGTAGGCATCCGGACCGGCCTGGCCGACGCACCCCATGATGACTTCGTCGATGTCCTCGGCGAAGACGCCGCTGCGTTCCAGCGCGGCGGTGGCGGCAACGGCACCCAGTTCATGGGCCGGCAGGCCTGCCAGGGAACCGCCGTACCTGCCGACCGGGGTCCTGGCGCCGCCGGCAATGACAATTTTTTCTTCAGACATGGTTGCTCGCTTCTCTTCGGGTATCACGGAGACGGACGGCCGCACGTGCGGGCCGGGGCTCAGCCGGCGACCTCGCGGCCAAGCAGTTGGCGGGCGATGATCCACTTCTGGATCTCGTTGGCCCCTTCGTAAATTTCGGTGACCTTGCTGTCCCGGTACAGGGCCTCGACCGGCCCGGGCGTCCCGTCGGCGCCGAGTTCCTGGGTGAACCCGAGCCCGCCGAAGAGCTGGACTGCGTCGCGGGCAATGTCGACGGCCAGGGACGTTCCGGCAATTTTGGCCATCGCGGCTTCCGGCTCGGGGAAGACATAGCCTTCATCCAGCCGCAGTGCTGCCTTGATGTAGAGTGACCGGGCGGATTCGAGCCGGAGCGCGTAGTCCGCCATCAGGAACTGCCAGTGCTGCATGCTGCCGAGCTTGGCGCCGAAGGCCTCGCGGGTGGTGAGCCTCTCGGTCATGTGGTCGAAGGCCGCCTGGGCCATGCCTACGCCGGCGGCGGCGATGGCGATCCGCCCGTAGGCCAGCATGGCCAGGGCGATCTTCAGGCCCCCGCCTTCGGACCCCAGCAGGGCCTCCTCCGGCAGGTCGACGCCGTCGAGGACGATATCCGCAGTCAGTTGGCCCTTGTTCCCGAGCTTGCGGTCCGCCCTGCCGACGGTAACGCCCGCGGCTGCGGAGGGCACGATGAACATGGACAGCCGCTCGCCCGTGCGGGCCAGGACCAGGATGACGTCGGCGACCGGAGCATTGGTGATCCACCGTTTGCGGCCCTGCAGCCGCCAGCCGGTGGCCGTCCGGCTGGCAACGGTCTGCACCGACTGGGGGCTCAGGTCGCTCGAGGAGTTGGCCTCGCTGGTGGCGAAGGCGCCGATGATTTCGCCGCGGACCAGGGGGCCGAGCCACTGCCGGCGCTGTTCGCGGGTTCCCTGGTCCAGCCCGGTCCCGGCCAGGACGCAGTGGACATCGTAGATCGCGGCCACCGAGTTGGAGTGGTAGGCCAGCTCCTCGATGGCGGCAACCGTTGCCGAGGCGGGGCGCGCCAATCCCATCCCGCCGGCGTCCGCGGGGAAGGCAAGCCGGAACAGGCCCTCGCGCGCCATCGCCTCGAAGACATCGGAGGGGAAGCCGTCCTCCACTTCGTCGCCGGTGGCGATCCGGCCGGCAACCGGAGCGATGACGACGTCGGCGAAGCGGCGGGCGCGTTCGCGCACCTCGAGCGTCTCCGAACTGGAGAGCAGGTCGTGGTACAGCCGCTCCGCCTGCCGGGCGGGGGCCCGGACGGCGGCTGCGGTGGCGGCGGGGGCGCCGGGAGCGGGGGACATGGAACCTCCAAAGGGCTGGTGGTGGACGGATGTACTGCGGCCTCGGCAGCCCTAGCTGCTGGTGTAGCCCGCGTCGACGTGAATGGTGCTCCCGGTGACATAGGAGGACAGATCGGAGGCCAGCCAAAGGGAGGCCTGGGCCACCTCCTCGGCCCGGCCGACCCGGTCCAGCAGGCTCAGCCGCGGCGCGAAGTCCTCTTCCGTCTGCCCCCGGCGGGCCAGCGAGGCCTGCAGCATGGGGGTGTCGATGGCGCCGGGCGCCACGCAGTTGACGCGGATGTTCCGGGACCCGTTCTCCATCGCGGCGGTCTTGGTCAGGCCTACCACGCCGTGCTTGGCCGCGACGTACGCCGCCGCGTTGGCCTGGGGCCGGAAACCCCGGACCGAGGAAATGTTGATGATGGACCCGCCCTCGTTTTGGGCGAGCAGTTGCCTGAGCTCATACTTCAGGGACAGGGCCACGCCCTTGAGATTGATGGACATCAGCTTGTCCCAGTAGTCCTCGTCCAGTTCGGCGAGCGGGTTGGTGTCGGGGGTGATGGCGGCGTTGTTCACCGCCACGTCCAGCCGGCCGAACCGGGCCACGACGGCCTCAACCATGCCCGCTACCTGGTCGGCCCGGGACACGTCGACGTTGACATAGCAGGCGCTGCCGCCGCCGGCCTCGATCTCGGCAACGGTTTTGGCGCCGGCTTCTGCGTTGAAATCGGCCACGGCCACCTGGGCGCCGGCCGCGGCGAAGAGCTTGGCGGTGGCCGCGCCCATGCCCATTCCGGCGCCGGTCACCAGCGCCACTTTGTCCTGCAGGACGGGGTAAGTCATCGCGGACTCTCTTTCGGGGACACGAATCGCTACTGGAAGGACGGCAGCACTTCGTTCTTGAACAGTTCCAGCGTGCGCAGCACCTGCTCCTGTCCCAGCGCATACCACTGCATGCGCAGGACGATGTAGGTCAGTCCCTGGGCCTCCAGCGCCTTCAGGGCGACGACGGCGGATTCCGGGTCGGTAAACAGATAGGAAGCGTCCGCGGTCTGTGTCGCGGCTTCCTCTGTGGTCAGATGGGCGTAATTGCCGGTCTGGTCCGGCGCGTTGTACTTGGCGTACTCGCGCGAGAGGGAATTGCGGGCGGCGAGGCCGATGGAGCGGGCGCGGTCCGCGTCCGGATCCAGGACCAGTTCGCGGCGGACGACGAACTCGGAGGCCGGGCCCAGGGCCAGGCGCTCGCGTTCGGCGCGGTAGTGGCCCAGCACGATGTCGAGCTTCTCCGGGGAGGTGTGCGGCGGAACGATCCAGGCGTCACCGAGGCGGGCGGCCCGCTCGGCGCCCTTGCGGTGCGCGCCGGCGCCGATCCAGATCTGCGGTCCGCCCTGCTGGACGGGGACGAGGCTGATCCGTTCGTCCTCGAGCCGGAAATGCTTGCCTTCAAACGTGACGCGTTCGCCGCTCCAAAGCCGGCGCACCAGCTGCACGCTTTCTTCGAAACGGCCCACACGTTCCTCCATCGGCACGCCGAAGGATTTGAATTCGTTTTCGCGGTAGCCCATGCCGAAGCCGGCGATCGCGTGGCCGTTGGAGAGGTGGTCCAGGGTGGAAAACTCCTCCGCGGCGCCGACGGGATGGCGCAGCGGCAGGATGTACATGTTGGTGCCCAGCTTCATCTCTCCGGCATCCTGGGCGAGCGCGGAGAGCAGATGCACCGGCTGCAGCGTCGGCATGCCGCCCAGGTAATGCTGCAGGACCCAGAGCGAATCGATGCCGGCCTCGCGGGCGGCACGGACCTGTTCGCGCAGCAGGCAGATGCGGCTGGCCGGCACCACGTCCTGCGGGAAATCGTTCATCAGGGCAAGCCCGAATTTCAATGCCATCTGCTGGCTCCTTAGTGGGTAGGGGTGAGGACCAGGGCGGCGTCGACGATGACGGCGCCGCCCTGCTCCGCGTCCGAAACGATGACGGGATTGAGATCGGCCTGCAGCATCCAGTCGGAGGCCGCAAACAGCTCGGAGAACCGCACGATCAGCCCGATCAGGGAATCCAGGTCGTATTTGCTGCCGCGGTACCCCTGCAGCAGGCGCCCGACGGCCAGTTCCCCGACCGCTTTCGCCGCTTCCCGCCGGTCCAGCGGGCACTGGCGGAACACGGCGTCGTCCATCAGCTCGGCCAGGACCCCGCCGGCGCCGATCATGACCAGGGGGCCGAACTTCGGGTCCCTGACGCCGCCGATGATGACCTCGGCTCCCTTGTGCAGTTCGGCCAGGAGCAGTCCCTCGGATTCCAGGCCCTGTCCGGTGACGATGCGGCCGAAGTCTGCCACGGCCTGTGCGAGTTCGGCCTCGTCGCGCAGGCCCACCCGGACCAGTCCCAGGTCGGACTTGTGCACGACGTTGGTGCAGAGCTGCTTGGCGACCAGCGGCCAGCCGATCTCCGCCGCCGCCTTGGCCGCCGCTGCCGGGTCCTCGAGCAGGACTTCGCGGGAGACGGCCAGGCCCTGCCGGGCCAGGAACGCCTTGGCCTGGTGCTCGGTCGGCAGTTCGGCCAGTTCCGCCGGCCGGGGAACCGGCCTGGCCGCGCCGTGGGCGCCGGCGGTCCGC